>NZ_JBJQOQ010000009.1:0-181492 GCF_046036945.1 Brevibacillus sp. B_LB10_24
ACATTTGATGCAGCAGCTCCGGTAGTCTTTCCCGCGTAATCATGGGTGGTAATTTCAACGTGCTGGACACTGCCAACCCCTCCTCAATTTACGTGTTTCACAATAGGGCCAAGGTATTTGGAAAAGAAAAAAGGATCAGAAGGGAATCATTCCACATCTGACCCATGGTCCAGAGTTTGGCAACACGTACCATTAATTTTTTCTGATCTGTTCGTATTCTTCTTTTGACAATTTCTCGATGGAGATAATAAAGACTTCATCTTTCCCTTCGCAGACCAGTTTTTCGTAGTCGAACAGCTTGTAAACCTTCGTTCCGGGAGTTACTTTTTCAAGTTGTTTCATCCTTGATCACCTCCGGATTCTTTACATTTGTTCAGTGTAGTTACATCTGTAACTAATTATAAATCATCCGAAATTTTTAATCAAGGCAACTCGCTTATTCCTCGCCAAACTTGCTGTCGATTAAATTGCTCAATGCTTCAATCGCTTCTGCTGCATCCGGGCCTTCCGCCTTCAGCGTCAATACGGTCCCCTTGGAAGCGGCCAACGACATGACGCCGATCACGCTTTTGGCGTTGATTACCTTTTCGCCTTTGATCAGCGTGATTTCCGCTTGAAACTTGGACGCCGTCTTGACAAACTCCGCTGCCGGGCGGGCGTGCAGGCCTGTTTGGTTTTGAATCGTCACTTGTTTTTCCATTGTAATACCTCCAGTAATGATGTAATGGTAGTTGTTTCCTGCTGCTGTGCGGACTGAATAAAATCGGGCCGGGTAATCCATTCGTACAGTTCTTCCACTGCCATTTGGCAGTTCTCGTCAATCGCCAGCATGAAGACGAAGCGGATCCAAACGCCAGCCTCCCATTCTACGGGTTGGCTCAATCGGGCGACCGCCACAGCCGGTTTGACCGTATAGGTCGGATCGGCATGCGGGATAGCGGCAATGCCGGCAATTTGGGTCGGGCCCATCCGCTCCCGCTCCCAAACTTTTTCTTTGTACTTCTGCTGGACGCATCCCGCTTGGACCAGTTTGTCCGCCAAGTATTCGATCACTTGTTCCTTGGAGACTGCCGGCAGGGAATCAAAGCTGAGCTCAGTGGAGAGCAAATCCTGCAGATGAAGCGGCTGATTCAGCGCCTGGCCCGTCTCAATGCCTCCTTGTACGAGCAACAGACGGTTCAGGAAGGCGAGCCCGCTTTCGTCGACGATCTCCTTGAACGAGACAAACGGGATCCCGTCCAGCATGGGGTCAACCGTACCGACGACGGCGAGGATGTCGTACTGCCTGGTCCACTCCTGGTACTTTTTGCGGATCGACAGGGAACTGCCGATTAAGTAGGTGAGCCGTTTCCCCTTTTCTCCGAGACTTTCCTGCAGCAGCGCCCCCAGTCTGCGGGCGGAGCCTTCACCCGTGAGGCAAACGGCGATGATCGCCTTGGGCTTTGCCTGTTTGGCCGGCCAATCCGCGGCCACAGCAGCTTCCCCCTCGGCGGCTGTCAACTGGTCGATCGGGATCTCGCTGTAGAGGCATTTGCGCAGCACTTCGACGACGAGCGTCGTCGTCAGAGAAGGGATTACCTTGACCCGGACGCCGTACAGCTCCTGCCACTTTACCTCCTGTAAAAACTGCGCACCCATGTCTGCCAAGAGAATGACACCCGCCCCCTGGTCCGCCTTTTGCACGGCTTCCCCGATGCGGCCGACCGTTTGTTGCACCTCGTCGTCCCAGTGAAGCTCAACCGCGATCGCATGCCTTTTCTCAAACAGGCGGTGGGCCACGTCAACCATGCTTTTGCCTACCAGGCCATAGGAGGCGGCCACGACGCCGATCAGCTTGCGCGGCTGCGTGTACGTCCGGCACTGGCTCAAGTACATCGCCAAAAAGCCGATTTCCTCATCCGACAGGTTTATCCCCCAGAATGCCTGAACGACTTTGCCCATCTCTTTGGCGACGGAGAATTCAACGGTGTCTTTGTTCAATACACCCTCGCCGCCTGCTGCCAAAGCCTCGCCGGACTGCTGCCGGTCAAGGATGCCCTTCAGGTGAATCGCCAGCGCATAGGATATTTTTTGGTGGTCCAGGGTGAGATGCTTTTCGGCAATCCACAGCATCTGTTCAACTGTCTGCACGATTTTTTCGCCGACCAGCCTGACCAGCTGCTGCAGTCTGGCCTCGTGCTGCTCGCTAACGGCTCCCAGGCGGGTCTCCAGTTCCTTATGGATGATGAGCTGGATCAGTTCTTCGTTTTGCCCCTGCTCCTTCAAGCTGCGATACCGCTCCACGATCCAGTCGTACAGCAGGGCGATCGGCTGTTCGGCTTGTCCTTCCGCCTCCATAGGGTTAGCCCGCTGCCCGGGGATAAATACGTACCATTCCTTTTTCAGCAGTGCCGAATCGAGCCCGGCAGCCTCGGAAGAATAGCTCCCCGCTACGCTTGGCGGCAGATCGTGGCGCTCTACCTCCACCTCTTCCTGCCTTTCAGTCCCCATGTTTTTCAGCAGGGCACGCGCCAGCAGCACGCGGATATCGCTGTGCAGCTGCCCCGTGTTGCCGGGACATTCATAGCGGACCAGGGCGCGGGCGACCTCTCTGTTCACTTTCAGACTGCGGCCAATCCGGGAAGCCTCTTCATTCAGGAAGTGGAAGACCAGCTCCAGCCGTTCGCCTTCTGACCATTCGGATAATGGCGGCAGCTCGATCATCATGGGAATTCTCCGGCGCAGCGTGAGGAGCAGGCTTGACTCGGGGCTCTCCGTGGTCGCGCCGATGATCAAGAGGTTGGCCCTGCGTTGAAAGTCCACTTCTCCCAACCGGCGGTACAGGTTTTTGTCGATCAGGTAAAACAGGTTTTCCTGTCCTTCCGGCGGCAGGCGATGAATTTCATCAAGGAACAAAACGCCGCCGTTCGCCCTGTCCACCAATCCGGCTTTTTCCTGATCTGCTCCGGTAAACGCGCCTTTTACATAGCCGAACAGCTGGGCCAGAAGGAGCTGCGGATTCTTGGCGTAATCGGCACAGTTGAATACCACGAACGGAGCGTATTTACTCATGATCTCCCGCTCAACGGCGAAGTGGTACATCGCTTCCGCCATTCGGCTCTTGCCCACGCCCGTCGGTCCAAACAACAAGGTATGCAGACCGCCCGGCGGGTATAAGACAGCGGCCCGAGCCTGCTGTATCGCTGCTTTTAATGTGCCGTCAGCGCCAATCATCCCCGCAAAGTTCAACGTCCGCTCCGCACCTTGCCCTCCGCTTGCCTGCGGCGGGCGAGAGGCATCGCCTGTTGGTGCGAGCGCTTGCAGTTCCTTCCTGATGTTCAAAACGGTAAAGCGGGAAACGTCTATCCCGCTGGACTGCAGCTGGCTGGTCAATTCCCTGTCGGAAATGTGCGGATGCTTTTTCAGCAGGGCGGCAATTTCAGCCCGCAGGATGGGCAATCGCCTTTTCCGCGAGTCGGGTATGTTTAATTGGTGGCGAAGTAAGGTTACTTCATCGCGCCTCAGGCCTAGCCGCTGGGCGATTTGTTCATCGGTGAGCGGATTCTTTTTATCCTCCTGCCCGATGATCTCTTTGACCTGATCCTTCACCGCACTCCCCCATTTCTACCGATGCAATATTGATGCCATTAGAAACAACCTGCCGATAAAACGTTTTCAGCCGCTATCTTTACAATACCACCTCTCCACAAAAAAATCACATCTTTTTGTACATGACATTTTTTGCGGGAATGGCTGTACAAATTCTACAACGGACTGAAAGGCATGGCTGGCATACACCTTTCATTCGGACAAAACGGGAAGAGCGCGGCGATTGCCGCGCGCAGCCACATGCTCTGACTCCTGCTGCAACGTATGGGTGACTTTCCTCGTCAAAGGGTTACATATTTAAATAGAAAGGAATCGGATCCATGAACCTGAAAGCACTTCTCCCTGCAGTCGTCATCTTGTTTGCGGCTGCAGGCTGCAGTCCGGCTCCCGATGTTGGCCATACGGGCACAGAGCAACATGCGCTGCAGGAAACAAAGGCCCCGGAATCTGCTTTCGACGAAACAGAAGCAGCCGAAGCAGTACTTCGCGATCACCCGGACTTCCCCCAGCCCGGGGAAGTCAAGGAGATCGAAACGACGACCGGCGGAGAGTACCCTGGAACCAAAGTAAAAGGCACATTATCGACAAAAGTGGAACCCAGCCAAGAGCCTGACACCTATATCGTTACCTTGACAAAACAGTGGAACTTCACGATCAACGATAAGGAGCTGATCGGTACCTGGCAGTACGAGGTGACACCGCATTCGGTCCAGTTGATAGACCATGAGGACAACACTGACCTCATCGAGATTGTAAAATAGTCTCGGAACGGAACAACTACATTCTTTACTGAAGGATTACGGTAAATTTGCCAGCAGAAACCTTTGCTTAAACCAACTTAACCGGTCTTACTGGCGAGAACATGTTCTCCGGCGCCGCTCATCGCCCAGTAGTCAGCGAGTGCCTGTGATGCCGTCTTCTCTCCCGACAATATCTCCTGCAGCCGGGCAAACAGCGGCAGATCCCGTTCGATAACCAGTTTTCCCTGCGCTTCGAGGCGCTTCGCCAGCGGCCACGCCTCACGTGCCGCGGCCAGTCCCTCCACCGTCTGCCCCTGCATCCGCTCCAGTGCTTCAGCGAGCGCATGACCGCTCCCGAGCAGGGCTCCCAGCGTCCGGTTGCGCCCTCCCTGTACGGTCACGTAGAGATCGCCGATCCCGGCATTGCCGGCAATGGTTGCCGGGTCACCCCCGTAGGCGGCCACGAACCGCTGCATCTCCGCAGCGATCCGGCCGAACAGGGCCGCCTTCGGGTTATCGACTCCGGGATACAGACTGTCAGCCATCCCAAATGCGATCGCGTAGGCGTTTTTCAGCGATGCGCACAGGTCTGTGCCAGCCACGTCGGCAGAGAGTTCGCAGCGAAACTGCGGGGAGAGGAAATGGTGCCGCAGCAGTCCGGCCGCTTCCGCTGAACGGCTGGCAAACACGGCTTCCGCCGGGTGTCCGTGAGCCAGTTCATTGGCTCTAAGCGGCCCGGCCAGCTTGACGACCGGGATGTCGCTCCGCCCTTCCCGCTCCAGCGTGCGCTCCATCAATTCGGCCATCGTCGTGAGCGTCTCGCTGTCGATGCCTTTCGTGATGCTGGCCATGATGGTACCGGCGGCGGCGTATCTGCTCCATTCCGCTGTCATCTGGCTCAAGCCTTGCGAAGTCACCGCCAGGATGATGACATCTGCTCCGGCGGCAGCCTGTTCCCGTTCGGACCAGCGGTACAGTTTCAGTCCGGCCGGCAGTGCCGCCTCAAGCCGGGGGCAGCGGCAATCCGCCTGCAACCGTTCGATCATCTGGTCGTCCCACTCGGTGCCGCAAAGACGGACACTGTTTTTTTGCGTCGTGTGCCCGGCCAGATGCACGGCCAGCGCCGTCCCCATTACCCCTGCGCCAACTACCGTAACAGACAGGGTTTTTTCCGTGTCAGACCCGCTCGTCATCCGCATCTCCACTCCTTCAACCAGTTATTCTGTCTTTAGCTTTGCAAGCGTTTGATGATATCGTCAATCGCCTGATCCATCCCCATCTTGGTCAAGAACGGCACTCCGCTGACTGTGGGAATCTCGGTTTGAAATTGGTTGACGCCCATCAAGACGATCAGATCGGGGGCAACCTGGTCAAGGTCAACCTCGTACAGGTTCTCCGCCACGACTTCTACCGCTACGCCGCGCGCTTCGCACATCGATTTAATCGTCCCGGCGACTCCGTTCATCTTGTTTTGCGACGTACCCGCCGCCACCAAAATCTTTTTCATCGTCACTCACCTCTGCCTTTCATCACTTTTGTCCAAATAGCCTCGACGTTGATCCCCCGTGCAATCATCAACTGTACGTCCGCCCTCCGTCGCAGATGAGCACTTGACCCTGGATGTACCCTGACGCCTCCGAGCTCAGGAACTGGACGATGTTGGAGACATCATCCACGGTTCCCAGGCGGCGCAGCGGAATGCTCTCTTTTAACCGTTCCAGATCGGCCGGGTTGGGGTAGAGCCGGGTGAGCATCTCCGACTCGATCACCCGTGGAGCGACGGTGTTGATGCGGATGCCGTACGGGCCGAGTTCGCTGACCAATGTGCGCATAAACCCGAATGCGCCCCCTTTGGATGCAGCGTAGTGAACCCCGCCGCCTGATCCGGTAATCGCCGAACCTGAACCGATAATCACGATTGCGCCGGAACGCTGTTGGATCATCGCCGGGGCGACTGCTTTGGCTGCGTGAAACAATCCGGTCAGATTGACCGCCAGCGTTCGCTTCCACTCGTCCCACTCCAGCTGCTCAAACGGCACCCGTCTGGTAATCCCGGCGGAATAAACCAGCACGTCGACGCCGCCCATGTCCCGGATGGCCTGCTCAATCGCCGATCGGGAATCGTCCCACGAACACACGTCCATGGTATAAAAGGATGCCTGTCCGCCGCTTTCCCGCAGCTGGGCGGCCAGCTCGCCGCCGGCTTCGGCATTTCGGTCGGCGATCGCGACGATATCCTGCTGCCGGCAAAAATCTTCCGTTATCTGCTTCCCGATGCCGGCTGCTCCTCCTACGATCAAAATTCTTCTGCCTGCCAACACTCTCACCTCATTACTCTCAGGTTTTACGCGAAGGTTCTGCCTCCGTCCATTACAATCGTCTCGCCGCTCAAATACCCGGCGAACGGTGAACACAACACAGCCGTCATACAGGCGACGTCTTCCGGTGTTCCCAACCGTCCGAGCGGGATCGAGGCAGCCAGCTTGCTTCGCTGCTGTTCATCAGGGTAGCGCTCCGCCAGGAAGTCGGATTCGATCATGGTAGGCGCCAGGCCGTTGACCCGAATCCCCTTAGCCGCGTACTCCCGGGCGAGCGCCCTGGTCATCGAATCGAGCGCGCTCTTCGAAGCGGCGTAATGTGCTCCGCCTCCGCCGCCGGTCAGCGCACCGGTAGACGAGATGTTGACGACCACCCCTTCTCCCGATGCAGCCATGTGCGGCAGCACCTCTTTGCAAGTGAGAAACGGACCGTCGAGGTTGACGTTCATCACCCTGTTCCATTCCTCCGTCGTTAATTCCAGCAGCGACTTGACAGATGTAATGCCCGCGTTGTTGATCAGAAAATCGATGCGGCCAGACTCGGCGATCACCGTTTCCACCATCCCGCGCACCTGTTCCGGCTGTGATATATCAGCTTGGATCGGGACAGCGACGCCGCCTGCTGCGCCAATCTCCCTGCACAACTGTTCGGCCCGCTCTCCGCTGTGGGCGTAATTGATCCAGACCACAGCACCCGCTTGGGCAAGCTTGGAGCTGATCGCTGCGCCAATGCCGCGCCCTCCTCCGGTGACCAGGGCCACTTTTCCGCGGAAATCGATTTGCAGCATCCCGCTACACCTCCTCGGGAGTAATGACCACTTTTAAGACTTCTTCATGTGGATTGTGGGCACACAAGATGGCTTCGTGAAGCCGCGCCAGCGGGAAGCGGTGCGTGACCATCGCTTCTACATCAATGACGCCGTTTTTGAGCAGCTCCAAAGCTGGCAGGTAGTCATAGGGCGTCGACGAGTAGGTGCCGACAACGCGGATCTCATCGGCAAAGAAGCGATGAGCAGGGATCGGCACCGGTTCTTCATGAAACGGAGCGAACACCAGCACGGTCCCGCCGCGTGCGGCACATTCCATCGCCTGCGGCAAAAGCGCGCCGACTCCGGCACAGATGATGACTTTATCCGCACCGCGGCCTCCTGTCAGCTCTTTGACCCGCTCCACGACGTTTTCCCGGGCGGCGTTGATCACCGTATCGGCGGCCAGTTCCCTTGCCTTAGCCAGCCGGTAGTCGTTTACATCGCTGACGATGACCGTCCCGGCCATGCGATGGCGGGCGATCTGGGCGTGAATGCATCCGATCTGGCCCGCTCCCATGATCAGCACGCTGTCACCGCTTTGCATGCCGAGGGCATCGAAGCCGTGCAGGCAGCAGGCGACCGGTTCCACCATCGCCCCCTGTTCATAGCTGAGCGAATCGGGGATCTTGCCCATGGTGTGTTTGACATGCAGCTCCGGAACGCGGATGTACTCGGAAAAACCGCCCGGGTCAAGGTTGGTCCGGGTAAACTGCGGACAGAGCGAGTAGTGGCCGCGCTGGCAGTGATGGCAGGTAAAGCAAGGAACGTGATGGGCGACGAACACCCGGTCGCCGGGCTTGTATTCCGTCACCTTGCTGCCTGTCTGAACCACTTCACCCGCTACTTCATGACCCAGAACAGTAGGTGTGGGCACGGTCTTTTCGATGGCCTTGTGAATATCTGTCCCGCACAATCCGCAGGCCTTCATTTTGAGCAGTACTTCCGTCTCCCCGATCTCCGGGATCTCCCTTTCCTCATAGCGAAAATCGTCAATGTCGTAAAAAACAGTCGATTTCACCAGATTCCCCTCCAGTCCTTTCCAAATTCTCTCTCAATACGAACGTATGTTTCATATAAGCGGTGAGGGAAAGACCACCGCAGATAGCTGACATGTGGTCTTTCCTTTAAATCGCTCTAGTTTAAGCCCAGTGTTTCGATGATTTTTTGCACATCTTGATCTACGCCCACACCGGACAGGAAAGAGACGGTGCGGATGACCGGCGTGCTGCCGACGTCGCCGACCGGAGTCGTGGTGACGATCAAGTCGAAGCTCGCCGCTTTGGAAGGAGCTTCCGCCGCCTTGCACTGTTCGATGACGACGTCGTATCCCCGCTGCTTCATTAATTCCTCGATCTTTTTCGCTACCACCGTCGAAGTTGCAATCGCTGTCCCGCAAGCTACCAAAATACGTTTTTTTGCCATTTTTCATTCCTCCTGTACTTGTAGAAGTATCTATTTGAATTCATTGGTGTTACCGAGAGGCAGTAGTGTTTTGAGCGGATTCTGTTTCCAGGCCCATCTCCTTGGCATACTGCTTGCGGATGTCATTGCGCACCCACAGCCAGAGCAGAGCGTACAAGATGGCGGCTCCAATCGCGGCGAAGAACATCGGATTGGTCGGATCGAGCAGGCGAACGATGATCCACGGGATGACGTGGGAACCTAAATCGATACCGGAAATTTGCGAAGCCCCCTCCGGGAATTGGAAGCCGACCGCTTTCCCCATCGTGGTAGCCAGCGGAGCCAGGTTAGTAGCCAGGAACAAAACGATGGCGACCGTGAAGATACTGTTGATCAAACCGCGGATGATGTTGCCGCGGGCTGCAGCGACGGCCCAGACGACAGTAAACGGCAGCACGGCCAGGTCGGCAAACGGCAGCATGCGGTTGTACGGCAAGATCACAGCCAGCAAAATGGTGATCGGCACCATCAGGAGAGCGACTGCCATGTTGGCCGGATTCCCGATGACGATAGCAGCGTCAAGGCCAATGTAGACATTTTTGCCGGGGAAGCGTTTGGAAATGAATTCGCGGGCTCCCTCGGAAATGGGGATCAAACCTTCCATCAGCAGGGCCACCATCCGCGGCATCAGCACGAGCACGGCAGACATCTGCACGCCAAGCGTCAAAATTCCCTTCAGGTCGTACTTGCCGAGCAGTCCGATCAAAATACCTAAAATAAGTCCCATCATCACAGGTTCGCCGAAAATCCCGAACCGGCGGCTGAGCGCTTCCGGACTGGCGTTCAACTTGTTCAAACCGGGAATTTTGTCTTGAATCTTGTTCAGCGCGTACGTGATTGGCGCAAAGTTGACGGTTTCCGCGTGAGCCAGCGACACGCCCGGCATGCCGAAGTGATGCTCGACCACAGGCGCCGTCCAGTCGGCCAGCTTCAGGGTGATCGCGATGACGACAGCTCCCACAAAGAGGGCCAGGAACATGTTGTGGTACGCGTAGTAGGTAACAGATGCAGCAAATATGAAGTGCCAGTAGTTCCAGATATCGACGTTGATCGTTTTCGTAAAGTTGACCGATACCAGCACGACGTTCAGCACCAGTCCGACGACGATCATCAAGGGGGCAACGACTGTTCCGAATGAAATCGCGGCTCCAATCGGCCAGCCGACGTCGATGATGTCAAATTTCAGTCCCCATGCCTCTACCATCGCTTTCGCTGCAGGGCCGAGAGAATTGGTCAACAGGTCGATGACCAAGCCAATGCCGACAAATCCGATCCCAATCGTAAGTCCGGCGCGGAACGACTTTTTAAAGCCCTGCCGCAGCAATAGGCCGAGGATAGTCATGATGATCGGCAGCATGACTGAGGCACCCAACCCAAGGATAAAATCGACAGCCTGTTTAATCATGTGAAAACCTCCCTTGTCATTTCTTTCAGATCAGGTAAAAGTGAAATGGTATGGAACTTTCATGATTTGCTCGCCTTCGCTGGACTCACCTCCCCGGGAGCGGACAGGCCGATCTCCCGCTTGATCAACAGCATGGCTTCCTGACGAGAGGTCGCGTGTTTCAACGTGTCCATCAGTTCATCGTTCTGGAACAGGTTCATCAAGCTCTCCAGCATAAAAATCTGCTCGCTCGGTTCCTTGACGGCGAGGACGAATACGATATCGGCCATGACATCCGTTTCCGGACTTCCCATCATCTGAAATTGAACCGGCTGATCCAGGATGGCGACGGCGATCGCCGGCTCGTTGACGTGCACGACGTCGGTATGGGGGATGGCCACTCCGTATTTCTTCAGCGGAAGTCCGGTCGAGTACACTTTTTCCCGCTCTAAGAGTGCGGCGAGAAAGCTGTCTTTGACGTACCCCTGTTCCTTCAAAAGATGTGCGAGCATCGTGATGACTTCTTCTTTTGTTTCCCGAACGACGTTTATCTCGACTAAGCGTTCTTCGAAGTGCAGCTGTCTTGTCATTTTTGTTTCTCTCCTTATTTAATCTCCTAAGCTGAACGGGCCCTCCCCGCCGCCAAGAATGCGAATCACCTGCTCCGGCGGCAGACCCATGTCCAACAGCTCTCTGACATCCTCGCGCTGCATGATCTCATACAGCTCTTGCACGGCGCGCTGGCAGTTTTCTTTCAGGGCGAGCATGAACACGTATCGCACCTTTTGCCCGTCAAACCATTCTACCGGCTCATCCAGGATCGCTGCAGCAATCCCCGCGTGCACGACACAGGTCGGGTCCGCATGCGGAATCGCGGTTTGCGGTTCAAAGACGGGGGAGGCTACCTTCTCTCTCTCAACCATCAGCGGGTAGTAGTCGTCGGTTACATACCCCCGCTGTTTCAGCTGGGTGTGCAAAAAGTCAAGCAGCTCCTCTTTGGTTCCAAACGAACTGCCGAAAAACACCAGTTGTTCATGCAACAGGTCGGACAGGGTAGGAATCGGTTCCAGCTCCTGTCCGTCCGGCTGGGGTTCCGGCAGGCGCTCTTTGCTCCAGAGAGGCTGGGCAGCTTCCGTCGACTCAGCCGCCTGGCTCCACTTCAGCAAACGCCTGAGGAAGTCTGCGCCTCTACCGGAGGTGATGTCGCCGAGAGAGATGAACGGCACGCCCAAGAGTCCCGGGTCGATCGTACCGACCGTAGCGATCACATCGTACGTGGCGCGGTATTGTTCCAGCTTGTCGCAGCCGTTTTCCACGATGGCCGAAACAGGCAGAATGCTTACCTGCTCCAACAGCTCCGGCATCCTCTCCTCCAGCATCTCTTTCAGCTTGACGGCAGAGCGCTGGCCGGTGATGCATACGGTCAAAATCGCTCGTGCCTGCCGCGCTTGGCGAACCTGGCCCGGTACGTGCACGGCGGCAAAGACCGTATCCGGGTCGAGCGAGTCGACCAGTTCATCAAGCGTGATGTCGGGCAGCATCGCCTTGCGCACGCTTTCGACGACGAGCACGGTGTTGGTGCGGTGGATTGTGCGGGTGGGAATTCCTGTCCGTTCGGTGATCAAGTCGCCAAACGTGACGAGCGATCCCATATCCACCAGCAGCACGACTCCTTTCCCTTCGTTCGCTTCCTTGACGGTTTCCAACGTTCGCTCAAACGCAGCCTTCGGACTTTCGTCAAGCGACATTTCCACCGCCCTGGCGTGCTGTACGCCGAGCAGCCGGTTCGCCACATCGGCCATCCCTTGGGCGACGCTGCCGTGGGAGACGATCACCACGCCCACCTTGCTGTCGTCCGCCTGGGTGCTGCTGGTGCTGCACAGGTACATCGCGATGAAACCGATTTCATTTTCAGATAACTCGACCTCAAAATGATGGTTGACGACGCTGACCATTTCCGCAGCCACCTTGTATTCCAGCGGATGGTTTTCCTTGACCCGCTCGAGGTGCGGATTGAAGACGGTCTTGCCCTGCTGCAGCCGCTCCAGCGACGTATGAATGTGGATCGCCAGTGCGTAGTACAGTCGGTCAAAATTTTTCTGCAGCCGCTGCTCGGCAATCCAGATCATCTTCTCTACCGTTTCCACGACACTGGCCCCGACGATCTTGACCAGCTCTTCACCTGCCATCGGCTTGGTGTGCAGCTCCAGGCGGCGCATCATCTGCTGAAAGCGGGATTCCAGCTCTTCGCCGAGGATGCGATTGATCGTCTCCTTGGTCCCTCCCTGCTGCTGCAGCTCAAAGTAGCGCTGTTCAATATGCTGGTATATCTCTGCCGGCAGGCTGTACAGCGTCTCGTACAGCGGCGAGTAGTAATCCGCCTGATTGGGCGAGAGCAAAACGTCCCTCGGCACCAGCTGCTGCAGTTCCATACGGCGGTGGCTGCGATGCAAGAGGCCCCTTTTGGCGTGTTCCGGCAAATCGGCCGCCACTACCTCCATCAGCTCCCGCTGTTCTGCCACGTAGCGGAGGAACGCGCGGGCGCAGGCGACCTGGATGTCGCTGCGAAGCTGGCCGATATTGCCGGGACAATCGTACAGCAGGAGTGAGCGAATCACTTCTGCGTGCACCTTGATCCGCGCCCCGGTGCGGTTGGCTTCCTTGAGGAAGAACTGCAGGATGACTTCGTGCCGCTCGGCCACCGGCCGTTCATTGATCGTCGGCAGTTCTATAATCATCGGGATACGCCGGCGGAAGGTAATCAACAGCGATGACTCGGCACTTTCCGAGGTGGCGGCGATGATCATCAGATGGGCCGTCCGCTGCGTGTCCGTTTCCCCCAGCCGCCGGAACCTGCCTTTATCGATAATCGTAAACAGCAGCTCCTGTCCTTCCGGGGGAAGGCGGTGAACTTCGTCGAGAAACAAAATCCCGCCGTTCGCCTTTTCGATCAGCCCGGGGCGGTCGCGATCCGCTCCGGTGTAGGCGCCTTTTACGCTTCCGAACAACTGGGCCATCAGCAATTGCGGGTTTTCCGCGTAGTCGGCGCAGTTGAAGACGACGAAGGAGGCATGGGGCGGGATCCGCTCCGAGTCGAGGGCGAAATAGTACATCGCCTCTGCCATCTGGCTCTTCCCCACCCCGGTGGCTCCCAAAATCAGCGTGTGCAACCCGTGAGGGGGATAGAGCACCGCCGCCTTCGCTTGCTGGATGTGCCTCCTGAGGCTGCCCCGCGAGCCAATAATTTCGTCAAACGCCAGCTTCACCGGTTTGTTCAGCCAGTTTTCCGCACGATTGGCGCTTGCCTCTGCTCCTTGTGATTCTGTTCGATCCGGAGCTTTGCCGAACCGTTGTTCCACTCGAGTGTGACCCACTCCCGCCCCTAATGTTGACAGTTGGGACAAACCCGCTGGCAGACCGGACACTTCGGCTGACGCCCGGTCCTGGTCAAACGTGAAAGGGGACTCCGCTTCCAGTTCCTTGAGAAACTGTGTCACCGTATACCGGGACACGTTGAATCCCAATTCGGTCAATTTTCGCGTCAGCTTACGGGAGGTCCAGGCCTCATCGTTGACCAGCAGGTTCCGCATCGCCTGCAGCAGAACCGGTTTTCGCCGCTTCCGCGAATCCGGAATGCGCAGTTGACTGCGAATGCTGGTTACCTCCTCCCGGCGAATCCCCAGCAGTTCGCTGATCTGTTCGTCGGTTAAGGCATTTTTGCGATCCTCCCGCTCAATTAAACCTTTTACCTGTTCCAGCATGAGTGTCACCCCACTTGGCCTATTATTTTAGCAAGAACGATGCCAACTTCTCTGGCTGGTTTTGTAACCGCCCCTGCGGGCAGTGCCAATCCCTTGAAACCGCTTACTATTTTGCCTATTTTAATTAGATTTTTATTAGTTTAATAATAACATAATCAGCCACTGTTTTATTCGTGGCAGGTTTTGTTAAGACTATTTCCCAAACAAAAAAAGCCACTTGCGGCGCAAGTGGCTTTTTTTGTCCAAAGGGAGTATTCATTATGATCCAAACGGCAAAAGCGCTGCCTGCTAATATCTCCTAAAGGCCAGTCAGATGGTTGGTATCGTTCATGTTCACAATCACAAATTCCCGGCTGTCGCCGCGAATCTGCTCGTAACGCAAGACGCTGACCCCTGTGTTGTCCAACTCCATCAGGCGGGAATGATCCAACGGCGCTCCAAGCACATCCGACAGAAACAGGCGAATACTTGTCTTGTGAGCCACGACCAGTACATGGCTGCCTGGCTGCGATTGGTTCACGATGTCCAGCATGCTCTGTTTGAAGCGCTGTGCTACCTGGGCATACGTCTCGCCGCCGGGAAGCAGCACCTCAGAGGGGCGGTCCCGCCACAGCTGGTAGCGCTCCGGGTCACGCTGCCGGATCTCTTCCCGGGTAAGCCCCTCCCACTCGCCAAAATGGCATTCGATCAGCCCTTTTACCTGCTCTACCCGGATGCCGCGGCCGGCGGCCACCGCCTGTGCCGTCTCCACTGCCCTCTTCAGCGGGGATGCGCAAATGCGGTCGAGCCGCACGCCCCGGAACCGCTCCGCCAGGCGTTTTAGCTGTTCCCTGCCCCGTTCGCTCAAGGAAACATCCGTCCAACCGCAGTACCGGTCGTGATCCGCATTCCACACCGTTTCCCCGTGACGGATGAGATAAATCGTCGTCGTCTCGCTCATCTTTTACCCTTCTCCTCCCCTGTAACCTGACGCTGCCTATCCAACAGCTGTGCCTCCATCTTACCTGAACAAGCCGGCAAATGAAAAACCCCATGTCACCCTGGACTTCGTTCACACTGGAAATGGAACGCACGGGTTTCATGGGGAAGTTTACTCGCAGGATTCTTCAAGAAAGCTTCAATCGAAGCTTTTCTTACTGCTTGCTTTTATCGCTATCTTTCTCTTCGTAGCAATCCATGCAAAGAGACTCTTTATGTTCTACCTCGTATTCAGTCAGGCGGGTTTTGCAATTTTTGCATGTCATCTCTGTCAAAACCAGGTTCATCTCGTCCTCTCCTTTCTTGTTGCCGGGTGGTACAACTCTATTGTAATCGATAAAACTATGTTTTTGCCTAGGTTTGTGTCAAGATTCTGTGAATTTTTTATTGAATGAAATTGAAATCGCGCCCATATATACCTGTTTATGGAAAATAGGACTATAAACATACCCAATGGCTAAACTAACCACACGTAAATCACCGATAATCCCGGAAAAAGGGCAGTTCCTTTACTCCGCACATGCGCAGGTAAACAAACAACTGGCCTTTGTGGTGGATCTCATGGTCGTACATCATCGTCAGGAACATCTTCCCCGTCCCCTCGAATCCCGACGAAAAGACCCGCTTCAACTCAAGTTCCGCATCGGTTATCGACACAAACGCCGCTTTTGTCCGCTCTGTCCGTTCCGCTACAATCTGGCGCAGGTCCGCCATCGTATTGAATTCGATCGGATCCGGTGGTGTAGAGTCCCCTGTTTTTACCAACTTAACGAATACCTCGTTCCACTGGACGAGGTGCAGCGTCAGTTCGGCGAGCGGCATGGCTCCGTCCCACGGTTTGAAATGAAGATGTTCGTCCCCGACCAGTCCCAGTATTTCCTGCAGTACACTTCGATGCCTCATCCACTCGATCATCATCTGTTCTGCCTGACTCATCTTCCATCCTCCTTCTCGTGATAACCTACCTGTATGATACACGCCTTTCCCTGACAATCCCTGTCAGCGAAAAAGTCTGCTCAGCTTGCGTGCAGTCCCATCAACGCCGCGATCCCAAAGCCCGCGATGATCAAACCGGAAACGCGGTTGATCCACTTGAGAAATGATGCCTCCAGGCGAGACCGCAGCAGTCCGACCGAAACACTGAGTACGATCCACCAGGCGGCCGAACCCAAAAACACCCCGGTGACCAGGGAAACGGCAGCATAGCTGTCCCCCGGCGAACTGCCGATCCCCAGCCCGGCAAAAATGCCGACAAACGCCATCATCGTCAGCGGATTGGCCAGCGTCAGCATCCGTCCGTTTCCTTTCGATCTGAAAATTTCAAATCATTATACCAGAAACGGCGGGAATCGGGATACAAAAAAATCCGGTCGTGGCGTAAAGAGCCGCGACCGGGGCTGCAGTCCGATCCTACACGTCAAACGAGAAGTCTTCGTCGCGCAGCGGTTCGACATGGATGGTGCGGACGTATCCATTTCCCTTCTTGGAAAAAAAGTCGTGCTGCTTGGTCTGCGTCCGGATGCCGTTCAAGACGATCGGGTTTACTTCTTCCTCGGGAAACACGGGGTCGAGGCCGAGGTTCATCATCGCTTTGTTGGCGTTGTAGCGGACGTACGCCTTTACTTCTTCGGCCAGCCCGACCGATGTGTACAGTTCGTCCGTATACGCTTCTTCGTTTTGATGCAGGCGCCGAAGAAGCTCGTGAATTTCGCGGAGCGCTTCATCCTGCTCGCCGGCGCTGAGTTGTTGGAACACCTCTTGCGCGAGTACGCCTACGTACAAGCCGTGAATGCTCTCGTCGCGCAGGATCAGGTCGATGATTTCCCCGCTGCTGGTCATTTTCCCCTGACCTGCCAGAAACAGGGGATAGAAAAACCCGCTGTAGAACAGATAGCTCTCCAGAAACACGGAAGCGCACATCGCCAGATACAAGTCTTTTGCCGTCCGAATCTGGTTGTAGTAGGCGGAGATGATCTCCGCTTTGGTCTGCAGGCGCTGATTTTCTTCCACCCAGCGGAAAATCCCGTCGATCTCCTCCGTCGTCGCCAAGGTCGTAAAGATGCTGCTGTAGGACTTGGCGTGGATCTGTTCCATCATCCCCATAAAACCCAGCACCGCTTTGCGCTGAAGGCCGTCGACGTGCTCAAGGATTTTCGGCATGCCGACGCCGCCCTGGACGGTATCGAGCAGGGTGAGTCCGCCCAGCACTTTTTTGTACGTCTCCCGCTCCTCTTCCGTCAACTCGATCCACGACATTTTGTCGTCCGACAGCGGGATTTCATCATCTGTCCAGAACTGCATGATGTTCTGGTTCCAAAACGTCAAGGTAAATTCGTCGTCCGGCCTGTTCCAATTGACTGCTTTCATCTCGTCGTCCTCTCTCCTGTTCGGTCGTTAAATCGCACAGCTGATGCACTCTTCTACGGTCAGATGCTTCGTCCGCGTGTAATAAAGCGACTTCAAGCCTTTCTTCGCCGCGTATATGTAGTACCGGGCCAGCTCTCTCGTAGACACGCTGCTGTTGATGTGCAGGACGGTCGAGATGCCTTGGTCGACATGCTCCTGGATCTCCGCGATCAGGTCGATCACCTTGAACTGGTCGAGCAGGTAGGCCGACTTGTAGTAAAAGTAATTGTCCGGCGACAAGTACGGCATCGGGTAGTACGTCGTGGAGTTGGCGTAGGTCCTGGTTTCGATGTGCTCGACGACCGGCATTACGCTGGAAGTCGCGTTCTGGATGTAGGAGATGCTCTGCGTGGGTGCGATTGCCAGCCGGTAGGCATGGTACAGCCCGTGGCGTTGTACAAGCTCCTTGAGCCTGGCCCAGTCTGCCGTCGAAGGGATCTGGATGCCGGCAAACAGCTGTTTCACCTTTTCCGTCCGCGGGTGGTAATCCGTCTCCAGGTACTTGTCAAAATAGGTCCCCTTGGCGTATTCGGAACGTTCGAAACCGGCAAAGGTGACGCCGCGGTCCCGCGCGATCTCCATGCTTTTCTCCAGTGAGTAATAGTTCATCATCATGAAAAAAGTTCTGGCAAAATCTTTGGCTTCCTCGCTCTCGTAGGCGATCTTCTGCTTCGCCAGGTAGCCGTTCAGATTCATCGCGCCAAGTCCGACGGAGTGCAGCTCGCGATTGGCTTTTTGCACCCCCGGCGCGTTTTCGATCCGGGTCGTGTCGCTCACTGCCGTCAATGCCTCGATGCCTTCGTGCACCGACTCCCGCAGCTTCTTTTGCTCCATCACATTGGCGATGTTGAGCGAGGCCAGGTTGCAGCTGATGTCGCGGCGGATGATGTCTTCCAGTCCGTAATCGTTGATCGTCGAGGTCTCCTGCAGTTGAAAGATTTCCGTGCAGAGGTTGGACATCTTGATCGACCCGATCTCTTTCAAGGCGTGTGCCTTGTTGGCGTTCGACTTGTTCATGATGTACGGGTAGCCCGATTCCAGCTGGATCATCGCGATCTTGGTCAGCATCTCGCGGGCGCTCATCACGGTTTTCTTCTTGACCCGCTCGTTGGCCAGCAGTTCATCGTACATCTGGTCGAGGTCAAGGTCGTCCAGGTGCTGTCCGTATTCCCGGTAGACAGAGTAAGGCGCAAACACGGTGAGCGGCTTGTCCTGCGCCGCCAGCTGGTAAAACTTGTCCGGCACGATCAGGCCGATCGACAGCGTCTTGATCCGCGATTTTTCGTCGGCGTTGATTTTTTTGCTGTCCAAAAACTCGATGACGTCCCAACCGAAGATGTTGTAATAGGCCGCCCCTGATCCCTTCCGCTGCCCCATCTGGTCGGCGTAGGAAAACGCGTCCTCCATCAGCTTGAGGACCGGCATAATCCCCTTCGCCGCGCCTTCCACCCCTTTGATCGGCTCGCCGCGGCCGCGCAGTTTGGAGAGGTTGACGGCGACGCCGCCGCCGATTTTGGAGAGCTGCATGCAGGTGCCTAATATGTAATTGATCGAGTTGAGCGAATCGTCCATCTCCAGCAGAAAGCACGATACCATCTCTCCCCGGCGGCTTTTCCCGGCGTTGAGAAACGTTGGCGTAGCCGGCTGGAGGCGCTGTTCGATCATCGCTTGAGCCAGACGTTTGGCCCGCTCAAAATCTCCCTCTCCGAGCGAAAGAGCGACGATCGCCACCCGGTCGGGGTACTGTTCCAGGTACATCGACTTGTCATCTGTCTTCAGCGCGTAGTCTTTGTAAAACTTCGACGCCGCCATGTAGGAGGAAAACTGGAACCCGTAGCTGTGAACGGTGCGGAAGATCTCTTCCACCTGCTCCGGGGTGTACCGCTCGTATACATTTTCGTAGTACTGATGGTCGATCATGTAGTCCATTCTCGCTTTGACGCTGTCAAACTGCATCGTGTTCGCGCGGACTTCCTCCATGAATACTTCGACCGCTTCCCGATCTTTGTCCAATTGGAAAAATCCGTCACTGCCACGCTGCATCAATTGGTTGTTCAGTTCAATGTGCCGCAATCCCTGCCACCTCTTTCACAAAATACTCCACATCGCGACTGGTCCCCGACAGTTCGAATTTGGAAATAACCGGAACCTTGTACTGATCGGCTATCGCATCCGCGCTCTTGGCAAAATTTCCGCCCCAGTTGCGGTTCCCGCTGGCCGAAACTCCCCGCAGCATGGCGTGATTTCGCTGCAAAAAAGCTTTTACCGTCTCCGGCACCTGGCCAAATCCCGTCGTATAGGTAATGAGTACGAACGGCTCTTCCAGCGTCATTTTGGCGTCGATTTGCACGCTTCGCACATTTGCCTTGGTTACAAATCTTCGCACGTTTCCCGTCTTCGAATCATAGGCGACCAGCATGTCCCTCAATCCTTCCCTTATGTACTGCTGTTTGTTGCAGAAAAAGCAAAGCGCATCCGACGACTAGCAGGAGGTCGGATGCGCGTAAAAATCCACAGGATGCACGGGCCTACGGCTTGCAGGCCAGCTGCGCGAACCCTTCCCTATCTCCCGTAGGTACCAGAGTGCAGACGAACAGGCAGGTCTCCTGGCTCAAGGGTCATCGCTCCGTCCGCCTTCCCGATCGCGGCGATCAGTGGCACCTTGGAACGGAACTTCCCTATTACAGTGGCGGGACCGCGCCGGAATCGCACCGTGCTTCCCTTTTTAAGTCTCTGCCAAATATTGTTGGCAAGACACCTGTCCGTATCAATATGTAGATGACTTTATTTACCTTACAACAAGATGTTGAGGGTGTCAATACTTGGCACGCTGTTTGGAGGGGAGGATTGCACTTTGGGAGAGAGATGATGCGTTCTTTGGCTTTGGTGAACATTGTGGTCCGGAAGAAAAAAATGGGCTCGCTCGTTCGCGGCACGCCAGCGGGGAAGCTGGGGGTGGCCGTCTCCACTACAAAAAGCGGCACGTCGACCAAAAAGGACTGTAGGTATTTCAACGTAGGATTTGGTCGACAAGCGTGTGCCGCTTTTTTCCGTTACGACTGGGTAGGCGTGCCAAGGCCTGCGCTCGCTCCATTTTTTTCTTCCGTCTCGTAGCCTTAGTGTTATAGATGCGTAAAGACGCCGCTTACTCCCGTTGGCAGATGTGGGAGATAAGCGGCGCTTGAGATATTGTTACGTAGATTCCACCTGGACCGCCGGGGTGATTGTGGCGGAGTCGGCGGGGTTTGCTTTCGGTTCGTACGCGATTTTGATCCCGAGAAAGCCGTAGATGATTGCGATGATGGGGCTGAGGATGCTGAAAAAGGCAAATGGCGCGTACGTGAAAGCGTGGACTCCTAGGGTGGCGAACATGAATGCTCCGCAGGTGTTCCAGGGGAACAGCGGTGAGGTGACGGAGCCGCCGTCTTCGACCGTTCGGGAGAGGTTTTTCAGCTGCAGTCCCCGTTTTTTGTATTCGGATGCGTACATGCGGGCGGGAAAAATGATCGCCAGGTAGGCATCGCATGCGAGGAAATTGGTCGTGACACTCGTCCCGACGGTCGTGGCGATCAGGCTGCCGGTCGACCTGACACGCTTTAGGATGGCGTTGACGATGGATTCCAGGATTCGCGTCGTTTCCAGGATTCCTCCGTAAGCCATGGCAATCATGATCAGGGCGATCGTCCAAAACATCGATTCAATGCCGCCGTTGTTTAACAGGCTGTCGATCATTTCAATTCCCGTCTCAGCGGTATGTCCGTAGTACAGGGTATTTAAGGCCTCCTTCAGGGAAGCGCCCTGCACGACCGCAGTACAGATCGTGCCGAGTACCGTTCCGATCACCAAGCCGGGAATCGCAGGCATTTTAAACACCAGCATGACGATGACCGTCAGAGGAACGAGCAAAATCCACGGGCTGATGACAAAAAGTTCGCGCAGCTGCCCTTGCAGGATCATCACTTGCTCGGCATTGTCGCTTGCATGGTCCAACGTAAATCCGATAATCGTGTACAGGATCAGCGCGATGGTAATCGCCGGAACGGTCGTAAACATCAGATGCTTGATATGTTCAAACAGGTCGATCCCGGTGACGCCCGCAGCCAGGTTCGTCATTTCCGACAGGGGAGACACCTTGTCGCCGAAATAGCAGCCGGACACGACGGCACCGGCGGCCAGGGCGATCGGAATCCCCAATCCTTCGGCCATGCCCATAATCGCGATCCCGATGGTTCCAGCCGAGGTCCAGGCATTCCCCGACGCCACCGATACCAGCATGCAGATGGCGCAGGCGGCGACGAGGAAATACGTCGGAGATAAGACCTCCAAACCGTAGTAGATCATGGTCGGCACGATCCCTCCGGCGGTCCAGGAGCCGATCAGGGCGCCGATGATCATCAGGATCAGAATCGCCTGCAGCGGCAGGGTGATCGTTTTCAGCATGCCTTTTTCAATCTCTTTCCACGAGTGTCCCAGACACAAGCCCACGATTGTCGCGACGATCGCACTCGCCAAAAGCGGAATATGCGGGTCCAGCTCCAGGACGAAGATGCCGACGAACAGCGATACGATCATAAACGCGATCGGGATCAGCCCCACCCATACCGGCGGGACTTTTCTGGGTTCAATGTCCTCCATCTCATCAACCCCCTTCGAATGTTATCGCTTGCAGTTCTCCTTGGCGTGACTAATCGAGCAGCGATTCTACGCTTTCGCGAAAGACCTTCGTGTGCGTATCGACGTCCTCCGCCTTGGTTTGCGATGAGATGAGGGCCATGTTGTGAAACGGCGTCATTAAAATCCCGCGATTGAGCGCATACAAGTGCATGTAACGATCCAGTTCGAAATCTACCGCTGCGGCTGCCTCTCCGCCGTTGCGCGGGGGCGTGCTGCGGAACCAGTACTCCGATCGGCAGCCCAGCCGTTTGACGATCCAGGGAAGCCCTTTTTCGGAAATGACCTCTTCCACCCCAGCGGCAAACCGTTCGGCCAGGGGGATGTTCCGGTCGAATGCCTCCTGTGTCAGCACGTTCTCCAGCGTGGAGCGCATCGCCGCCATCGACAGCGCGTTTCCGGCCAATGTGCCGCCGATGCCGCCCGTATCGGAATCTTCCAGCGAGATCGTCCCGCGTATCCGGTCTGCGACCTCTTCGCTAAATCCGTAGACTGCCGTCGGGATCCCTGCGCCAATCGCTTTGCCCACCGTCAGCATATCCGGCTTTAGACCATAGGCCCCCGTATACCCTCCCGGTCCGGCGCACATCGTATGGGTCTCGTCGTAGATGAGCAGCGTCCCTGTACGGCGGGTCAGCTCGCGAAGGGCGTCCAGATAACCGGGGTCGGGATGGATAATGCCGATGTTGGTCATGGCCGGTTCGGCCAGCACACAGGCGACATCACCTGGTGCGAGCGCCTTTTCCAGCGCATCGATGTCATTAAACTCGACGACCTTGGTGGTATGTACAGGATCTACCTGTGGGCCGATGTTGCCGCTGCGGCTGCCGGGAACTCCGCCGCGCAGCGTAATGAACGCCTCATCTACAGTGCCGTGGTAGCTGTAGTTGAAGACGAGGACGTACTTGCGCTTCGTGATATGACGGGCCAGCCGCAGGGAAAAGCGGTTCGCATCCGTCGCAGAGATGGCGACCTGCCAGTACGGCAGCCCAAAACGCCGGGCCAGTTCCTCTCCGACCCAGATCGCATCTTCTGTCGGCAGCATAAACGTCACGCCGTTTCGCACCCGTTCGACAATCCCGGGAACCGCTCCTTCCGGTGCATGTCCCGTCATCGAGCCGGTATCTCCCAGACAAAAATCGATGTAGCGATGCCCGTCTACATCGGTAAAATAAGCGCCGGAACCGCTTTCAACAAAAACCGGAAAGCTGCCCGCCCACTTGACCATCCAGTTCATCGGAACGCCGTCAATGTAGTTTGCCTTTGCCCGTTCAAACAGCGCTTTCGATTTGGGATGGGTCTCTTCAAATAGATGAAGCTCCTCTGCCAATCTCTGCTGTAAACGCTCTCTACTGATCATTCGTCAATAAGCCCCCAGTACCAATGGAATCTCGACACGGCCATGTCGATAAAGCTGAATTGCAAGTACCGTGCCATCAGTTTTAGGGCCCACTTTCTTGCCGTACCAAGGGCTTTTTCGCGGTCTCCGCCTGGAAATTTGTCAATTTTGACAAATCATCCGTTTACTATATGTCCGGAATGAATGAAGCGGCTGCCAGGCGGCAATCAGAGCATTTTTTTAATTCTGAATATGGAATTGTCAAATTTGACAAACTAAGATTGGCCTGGTTTCCGAATGTGCAGTTCGCGTATCCGGCGGTAGAGCGTAGACTCGCTGATGCCCAAGCGATGTGCCACTTTCTGCTTGCTTTCCACCGAGTATCCGTATTCATTGAGATACCGCTCGATGATCTGCTTCTCGTGGACGTCGAGCTGTTCTTTGAGCGTCTGGAGCGTGGTATCGGCATGGTGAACGCGCAAAATTCGCGCAGGAATGCTTTGCTTCGTAATCACCGTGCCCGTTTCGAGGTTGACTGCATACTCCACTGCATTTTCCAGCTCCCGGATATTTCCCGGCCAATGATAGCTGACGAGCAGGTCGGTTGTTTCCGGTGCAAAACCGGTGATATTCTTTCCGATCAGGCGATTGTATTTTTCCAAGGCAGCGTGAAGCAAAAGCCCGATGTCCTCCTTTCTTTCCCGCAGCGACGGGAGCTGGATGGGAATGACGTTCAAGCGGAAGTACAAATCCTCGCGAAATTCCCCGTCAAGCATCATCTGTTCCAGATTTTTGTTCGTCGCAGCAATTACTCTGACGTCCACGGGCAGGACCCGCGTTCCGCCGACCCGCTCGATTTCCCTGTGCTGGAGCACGTGCAGCAGCTTCACCTGCAGATGCAGCGGCATGTCGCCGACTTCGTCCAGAAAAATCGTCCCCTCGTGAGCCAGCTCAAACTTCCCCACCTTTCCCGACTTGTTGGCGCCGGTAAAGGCACCCGATTCGTAGCCGAACAGCTCCGTTTCCAATAGCGTATCCGGTATCGCGCCGCAGTTTATCGTGATAAACGGACCGTTCTGCCGCGGGCTGGCATAGTGAATCGCCTTCGCCAGCAGCCCCTTGCCTGTGCCGCTTTCCCCCGTGATCAATATCGTGGAGCTGCTGTGAGCCACCTTTTCGGCGTAGGCCTTTACCTCCTGGATGCTGCTGCTCGTCCCGAGGATTTCCCGGAAAGAAGAGTGTTCGTTCTGTTCGGTCATGTCGTACACCAGCTTGCGGACATCGGCAATATCGCGAAACGAAATGACGGCTCCCGCCGTTCGCCGCTTTGTCTCCAGCTGGCTGCCGAATACCGGACTGACTGTTGTGAAAAAATGCACGGCTTTGCCTGACGTAAGCTTGTACATCTCTTCTCTGTCCTTGTACCCTGCCCCTGACGAGATCGCTTCCATCACGGGCGAACCGGGCCAAATGGCGGTCAGCTTGCTGCCGATCAAGTCCTCACGCCTGATGCCGATCAGTGTTTCCGCCGTTTTATTGCACGCGGTAATCACGCCGCTCTTGTCAACGGCGATGATCCCGTCGCGAATCGTCTCGATGATAATCTTCAGTTCGTTGGCCATCTGGGTCTCCGACACCTTGCTGGAGAGCAAATCGGCCATCCTGTTGGTGAACACCAGCAAATTCCGTTTATTCTGCAGCAAAGCCATCCGCTGCTCTTCCGTGAAGGCGATCAGCCCGATGATGCCGATAATCCGCTGTCCCAGTCGGATCGGACAGCAGACCTCTGCCAGTTCATCTTCACACGCGTGATAAAATGGATCGTTTTTCGCGTCTTCGACGACGTACTCGCTTCCCGTTTGCAAGACGTGGCTGTAGATGTATCCTGACTGGATGTCGCCGTCTTCCTCTTTCTGGCCGATCTTCCCGGTATACCGTCCCGTGCCGGCCACGATCGATAATTGGTCGTCGATGATTTCCACTTCGATCCCGACAGCAGCGGTAATCGCTTCGGCAATCTCTTGGGTCGTCGCTTGGATTTCGAGTAAATGTGGCATGCGTCCACCTTCCTTTCATGCATACAGCCGCGAAAAGAGCCGCAGGGAAAATCAAATACTGCCAGAGAACCTCAGTTCTACTGACAGTATTTGGCTACTATTTCTTCATACTCCGCGAGCAGCTTTGCGCGATGCTCCTGCGGCTCAAGCAATTCGGCATCTTTTCCGTACTGCTTCATCCACCGGAGGAATTCTTCTGTTCCGCGAGTGGTGACGATCAACAGCAGTGATCCATCCTGTTCATCGATAAATTCCGGCCTGAAATCGTACCTGTGCTCTTTGATATAGCGAGCCACGTCCCTGGAGAAGCGAACCTTAAACGTTACCTCCTCGGTCTCCGCTTTGATCCCCCATACCTTATCCAAAAATTGATCGATCTGAAAATCGTCTCCGATGCGAAACTTCTTGTCCGTCAATGCGATGGAATGAAACCGGCTCAGGCGGAAGGTCAGCACATCCTCACGCAGGTGGCAGTAACCGATCAGGTACAGGTAGCCTCCGCGGGGTACCAGGTAATAGGGGTCGATCGTGCGCGCGGTCAAGTCTTCCCGGGACATGGTGTAGTATTCGCATGAGATGGCGACGCCTTGAATGATCGCCTCAATCACTCTTTGCATGATCATGTCCTGTTCGGGATTCATCTGCTCTGTACGAATTCTGATGCGCTTCCCCAACTGCAGGAGGTTATCGTTTACCCGAAAACGGGTGAGGATCTTCTCCATCGCGGATTGAAAGGAACTTTGAAACGGATGTCCTTTTAACCTTGTCTGCCCCGAAAGGATCGGGTAGAGCGAAATCGCCAGGTACTCTTCGGCTCCAAGCTGCCCGGGGGTCTGTATATAACGGTCGATCAGGCAATACCCCTTGTTTCCTTCCAGCATGATTTGGATCCCGCATTCATCCAGTTGTTTGATGTCACGGTAGATGCTTCTCACCGACGCCCCGGCCAGCTTCGCCAGCTCAGGGGCGGTAATTCCCGGCCGCTGCTGGATCGTCGTCAGGATGAAAAACAAGCGTTGTACCTTGTCCAAGTCGTCACCTCGTCAATGGGAAATACCTCCCATATAGTATTCTTGAAACCAGTCCCATTTCCTCTCTGCGCTGCGGCGTTTCAGTCCTGCCAGCAGGCAATCCGGTTTCTGCCGTCTCTCTTGGCTTGATAGAGCGCCTTGTCCGCACAAATGAGGAGCTCCTTCTTGGTGATGCAGCGATTGGAGTCCACGGTGGCAATGCCCATGCTGACGGTGACATGCCTGCCGGCAGCGGGACTCGGATGGGGGATGGAGAGTTCTTCCATCCCGGCCTGAATTCTCTTCGCGACTTGCAGCGCCCCCTTCAATTCCGTATCGGGAAGCACGACGCAAAACTCCTCGCCGCCATATCGAGCCGCGATATCGCCCGTGCGGTACAACAGTTGGCTGATTTTTTGCGCAACCTGTTTCAGGCAGGTATCTCCTGCCATATGGCCCATATGATCGTTGTACTCTTTGAAAAAATCTACATCTATCAAAATCAGCGATACCGGTCTGTTGCGCCTGATCTCTTCGGACAGGTATTCATCCATGAACCGGCGATTGTAGATTCCGGTAAGGTCATCCGTCAATGCCAGCCGCTGCAGGATCCTGTTTTGCCGCTGAAGCTGAATCTCCCGCTCAACGGAATCGCTGATAACTTCCAATGTCGTCATGTGAAAGGGAGTCGTGTGGGCAAGCGTGGTCATCAAACCGATGGTCCCCAATAGGTTCCCGTGTTCCCGGTCGTAAAACGGCACCGAATAACAGGCTGTATCTGACAAAATATCCAAAAAATGTTCTTTTCCAATCAGCTTGTATTGTCTGCCCAGCCTCAAAGCCAGATTGATCGAGGAGAGCTCGTCCAGAATTTTTTTCCCTGTCCCGAGGCCCAATTTACGCATCTTCGCCAAAATCGATTCGTCACCCAGAAGTTCAAGGAAATATCCCTCTTTGTCCGTTACGGTAAAGGCAATAGGGACGCCTGGCACCGTATCGAGAATGCGCCGCAAACACGATCTGACCATCTCCAGATAAGAACGGTATTCCTTGAGCCTTTTTTCTAAATCGCTCTTTTCCAAGGAGTGAACAACCGGCAGCGATAAAGGGTCTCTGTTTGCTTCCAACTGTCTCCTCCTGATCTCCTGGATACGAAATAGCTCTTCGGTCATATCGATTCCCCCCTGTAGCAGCATGTAATCGATCTTCTCCATCTCTCCTCGCTATGTATGAGTATACATCTAGATATGACAGATATTGTCAGGGAACAACAGTTCTAAGGAATCGCTTGTTGTTCTTGTCATGAGTCTATTTTCCTATTTTCAACTAGAACCATCGTAATTCCTTTTTCACAAATGACAAAACCTGCCAGAGAACAAAATGTTCTGCTGACAGGCATCTTCGCCATAGATGTATTTAAGCCTTGCCATCGCTTCCCCAAACCTGAATCTTTTCTTCTACGATTGCTTGTACGCTGGAACGGATGCCGCCCAATACTCTTGTGATATGGGCCGTATCCGGATCTTCCGCCAGTTGTTTGCGGATCGCATTCACCGCCGCCTTCGACAGCTCGGCGTAGTAGTTGATTTTGCACATGCCGCTTTCGACCAACTCCCGGTAGGTATCTGTCGACAATCCCGAACCTCCGTGAATCACCAGCGGTACGTGGGCGGCATCGCGAATCTCCCGCAGCCGCTGAAAGTCGATGCGCGGTTCCCCCTTCAGCAGTCCGTGTACGGTCCCGACGGAAACCGCCAGACAATCCACTCCTGTCGCTTCCGTAAAGCGGGCCGCTTCGCCCGGTTCCGTATAGATCGGTTCTTCACTGGTGTAGCGGGAGCCATGATCTCCCTCATGGCCTGCCACATACCCCAGCTCGCCTTCTACGGAAACGCCGACGGCATGGCAGATTTTCACGACCTCCCGGGTTAAGCGGATATTCTCTTCCAACGGCAGGTGGGCGGTGTCGATCTGGACGCTGCTAAACCCCAGCCGGATGGCCCGAAGCGCCATCTCCACGTCTGTCCCGTGATCCAGATGCAGGGCGACCGGTATCGGGGCTGCTTCCGCCAGATTGACCAGGCTGGGGGCAAGGGCCTCCATGTTCACGTAGTCAAAATGGACAGCTGCCGTGCTCAGGATGACGGGAGCGGACTGGGCTGCAGCACCCGCGAGTATCGCTTCGGCAAATTCCAGGTTGATCAAATCAAAAGATCCGATTGCATACGCGCCGCGACGGGCTTGCGCCAGCATCTCATTCATATTGACAAGTGCCATCATTTCCCTCCTGAACGCTGAATTGCCGGATTTTCCACTTCGACGTAATCCCGTTCTGTCACGTGCGGCGCTTTGACAAATACGGCCTTGAAGTCGGCATCGTAGGGATTGATCAGATAGTGCGCTTCCCGCTTGTCGCAGCGCAGCAGATCGCCTTTTTCCAACGTATGCAGGCTGCCGTCGACGTAAAAGTCCACTTTCCCCTCCAGGACAAAGAAATTTTCTTCGTAATGCTCGTGGTAGTGATTCTGGAATTCCTGTCCCGGCTTTAACACGACGATGCCAAACTCGATTTGCGAACCCCGCATGAGGTATTTAGGCCCGTGGTCCCCAAAACGGTACTCCGATTCCGATTCATGTACCTTGTACAAGAGCAATCCCTCCACTGTTGTTTCATTTTTTATAGACCAGGCGCTTTCCACATGTGGGTGGTAACGCCTCTGTCAGCGAGCGGCAGCTGTGCGGAATAAACCTCCCGCCAAGTGGCGAACAGTCCCGCATACGTCTGGTGATGCGCCATGTTGGGCTCGTGAACCCGCTCCCAACGCACCAGCCTGGTTGCGGCTTCGTCAATCGAGGCGTACAATCCGGCCCCGACTCCGGCAATGATCGCCGTGCCTAAAGCGGCCGCTTCCTTGACCACTGGCACCTTTACCGGGACGCCCAGCACATCGGCCAATATCTGACTCCACAGCACGCCCTTGGCCGCTCCCCCGGCAAAAATCACTTCCTGCGGAAAATACCCGGTTGCATGTTCAATAATTTTCAGATTTCCGAGGGTAACATAGGCCGCATTCTCCTGCAGAGCCCGGAACAGCTCTTTTTTCCCGCATACGGCAGGGTCGAGACTCAGATTGATGAAGGAAGGCGAGGCGTGCCGCCAGGAAATGTAATTCATCACGTCGGAGAATATCGGCATGATGCCATGGGAGCCGACTGGCACCTGTCTCGCCTGCTGTTCCAGCAATTCGTAGGCGTCGACGCCAGTCCTTTCGGCCATCCACTTTTCCAGCTCGCAAAACGCATCGCGAAACCAGCGCATGACCAGGCCGGGGAAAAACGCGATCGCTTCCATTTGCCATAAATTCGCAATTGCGTGGCAATTGACGCGGATGCGGTTTCCGCTGTCCACCACCGGCGCAGCTACATTTACTTCCTGCTGCCAGAAGCTGCCCCCGCAGACAAAGGTTTGTCCTGCTTTCACCGCCCCCACGCCAACGGACGCCATTTGGGCATCGCCGCCGCCGCTTGCGACCGGCGTCCCTTCCGCCAGTCCGGTCAACTCCGCAATTTCCCTGCTGATATGCCCGATAATCGTTCCGCCTTCATTGACAACGGGAAAAATCGTATCCTTCAGCCCGCATGATGCCGCTATATCCGGATTCCAGCTTCGCGACTCCAGGTCGAAAATCCCGGTGGTGCAGCCATTGGACGGGTCGGTCGACAGCTGGTTGGTCAGCTTGTACAGGATCCAATCATTGATCATCGAGATGCAGGCAATCTGCTGATACATCTCCGGCTCCCTGTTTTTCAGCCAGAGAAGCCGCGGCAGCGCTCCCAGGGCGAAGGTTTGCCCAGAGAGCCTGTAGATCCGCTGCTCCAGCTCCGCATCCAATGCCCGTAATTGGCTGACTTCCTCCGCCGCTCTGGCATCGACATTGGCACAAGCCCACAATTCCTTTCCATGGGAATCGTAGAGGACAAATCCTTCGCGAAAGCTGGTTGCGCTGATCGCTTTGATGTCTCCCGGGCGGATCCCCGACTTGCTCATGACGCCTGCGATACACTGCTTGACCCTCTCCCAGTTCAATTCCGTGTCAAAGTTCATCGATCCCGGATAACGCGGATCTGCTAGATGGGTCCATTCCTGCTGGACCGATGCGATTTGGTTGCCGTCAAGGTCGAACAATACCGCCCGAATGCTGCCTGTGCCTGCATCCAGCGCCAATAAGTAGGCCATTATTCGCTCACCTCCTGTTTTAATAGCTCCAACGCCGTTTGCTCATCCGTGATCAACGTATCGAGATACCCTCCCCTCAGCGCCCCGAAAATGGCGGCGATTTTGTGCTGGCCTCCCGCTACGCCAATGACATTTTGCATGTTTTTCAAGCGGTCCAGCTGAACGCCGACGATCCGGCGGTGATGGGGCAAATCAAGGACGGTGCCGTTTTTATCGTAAAACTGCCCCAGGATATCCCCTACAGCGTTCTGCTTCTGGATGTAGGCCAGCTCATTGAGCGTCATTTTTTCTTCTTTTATAATCGTAGATTCGGAGGACAGGCCGCCGATCCCGATTACAGCGTAGCTGATGATATTGCCCAATTCCAAAATCTCCTTCACAGCCGGCTCGGACAGGATATTGGCACACATCTCCTCCGTGGAGGCCAACAGGGGCGAGGGAATCACGAACAGCCGGCCGTTGAATTTATCCAGCTTGACATCGTACTGGTCGTATTTGTTGTGAAAATAATAGTAATTCACCCCGCCAGTCAGGGTAACGACAGAGATGTTGTCATCGGGATTGATCGACAGGTGTTGAATCGTCCGGGCGACCGCATCCCCCCAGCCGAACCCGATAAAGTCATTCGGCTGCAGCCTTTCCTCCAAGTACTGCGCGGCTGCCTTTGCCAATGAATCGCTCATGTTCTCGCGCGGCGTCGGGATGATGAACGCATCTTTCAGCTGAAATCTCTGCTTGAATTCGTGTTCAATCTCCAGGCAATTTGCTGTCTGGCCTTTAATGTGGAACTGAACGATGCCCTCCGTCCGCACCTTTTCCAAGATGCGCACAATTTTATTGCGGGAGATGTTCAACTTGGCAGCGATCTGATCCTGTGTGAGATTTTCTTTATAGTAATACCAGGCGACCCGGACAAGCATGCTTTCTGAGTAGATGTTTTTATCCTGCAACTGTATCAACCTTTCAACAAAAAAATAAATACAAAACAATTGTTCAATTTAATTCAGAGTATAAATGGCCGATATGTGATAGTCAATTGAAAATTTTTTGATTATTTCTAAAATAATTATTGACTGTACTATTCCTCCCCACTATATTATTAGCTAAATCTCATTTTTCCACTTTTCAAAAAATGAACAAAAAATCACTTCGACAACAAATATGCAAAAGTAGGTGATCAAATTATATGGCTATCCCGCTTCCAGATTCCGCATGCCTGATTTCCTTGCAAGGGATCTGCAAACAGTTTTCCGGCAATGCGGTGTTAAAGGGCGTCGATCTGAAACTGCATCCGGGAGAAATCTTTGCTCTGGTAGGAGGCAATGGAGCAGGAAAATCCACTCTGATGAAAATCATTACCGGATTGTACCAGCCGGATTCCGGCACCATTGCGATGCACGGCCGCAGCGTCCGCATCGCCAATCCGAAAGAGGCGCACGAGCTCGGGATCTATCTGGTGCCGCAAGAACCGTTGATCTTTCCCAACATGACAGTAGAAGAAAACATCCTGATCGGCATGTCCGAAAAGACGGCGGACTTGCAGCGCAAACTGCAGGGAATCATGGCCCACTTAAGCTGGAATCTGCGTCTCGATCAGGTGGCCGGAACCTTGTCCATCGCGGAGCAGCAGTTGGTGGAAATTCTGCGGGGACTGATTCGGGAAGCGAAAATCCTCATTTTAGATGAGCCTACCTCCACGCTGACGTTCGGAGAAATTGCGTCTCTGTTTCAAACCCTGCGCCGCTTGTGCGACCAGAGCATGGGCATATTCTACATTACCCACAGGTTCTCGGAAATCTTTCAGTTGGCCCATACCGTTGCGGTCCTGCGCGATGGCATGATCACCGCTGCGGGACCCGTGCAAAACTTCACCCATCAGATGCTGCTCGAAGGGTTATTGCCTCCTCAGGCGGCACAACCGTCGAAGGCGGCGGATCAGCCGACAGCACCGCAAGCAATCGAGCCTTCCCGTCACACGTCTGCTGACGTTCCGCTGCTTGCTGTCCATGGCTTGAGTGGAAAGGGATTTCATGAGCTCTCGTTTCAGGTACACCACGGCGAAGTGTTCGGGATTGCCGGCGTCGTCGGCGCCGGACGAACCGAGTTGGCGGAAGCGATCTTCGGAGTTGCCGAATGGGATCGCGGCGACGTGCTGTTGGATGGAGCGTCGCTAAAACGCCGATCGATCCGCCAGCGCATCAAGGACGGCCTGGTTTACGTCCCGGAAGACCGCCATGCACACGGGATTTTTTCCATCGCCGGCATCAGCCAGAACATGACCTCAACCATTCTGCATCGCCTCACCCGCTGGTTTCTGCCGCATCGCAAAGAACGCGAGGTCGCCCAGGAGTTTATCGGCAAGCTGCAGATCAACTGCACCGGCGAGCGGCAGCAGGCAGGCTCTTTGTCCGGCGGAAATCAGCAAAAGGTGGTGCTGGCGAAATACCTGGCGGCTGCACCAAAGCTGATGATACTGGATGAACCGACGCGGGGTATCGACGCCAGCGCCCGCTCGGATATCTACCGGATCATCTCGGAAATCCGTCAGCACGGGATGGGGGTTATCCTGATCTCTTCCGATCTGGAGGAAATCGTCCAGTTGAGCGACAGGGTCATGGTCATGTTCGAGGGGAAAATGACCGCGATGATGGAAAAACCTCAGATTACGGTAGACAGCATCACCACGGCTGCTTTTGGTGTAAGCAAGGAGGTTGCGGCTGTATGCCATTAATTTCCAGATTATTCCGCATTCGGGAACTGTCAATCCTGTTCTTCCTGTTTGCTTATCTGATCATTGTCGGACTGATAAATCCTGACTTTCTCACAGGCGATACACTTGCTTCCATCTTGAACAACAGCATGATCCTGTTAGTCCTGGCGATCGGCCAAACCTTTGTTCTGCTGACGAAAGAGATCGATGTCTCGGTCGGCTCAATCATGGGCTTGTCCGCTGTGCTGTGCGGCATGCTGCTGGTCAGCGGCACGCCCATCTGGGTGATGATCCCCCTTGTTCTGGCTGGCGGCGCCTTGACCGGGCTGATCAATGGAATCGGCGTGGCAAAGCTCCGCATCCCTTCGATCATCATGACACTGGGCATGCTGGGGACGGCAAAAGGGGTGATGCTGGTACTGACGGACGGAAAGTGGATCGAAGACATCCCCAACGCCTACAAGCAGTTGGCAGGGATAAAACTGCTCGGCATCAATCTGGTTGTCTGGATCGTGCTTTTCCTGATGCTCATCTCCCATTTCCTGCTTGCACGCACCCGGCCTGGACGGTTTTTTTACGCTGTCGGCGACAACCAGGGCGGCGCTCATTTGCTCGGAATCCCTGTCAGCCGGGTAAAGCTGGCTGCCTTCGCCATTTCGGGAATCGCTTCCGCCATCGCCGGTTTGATCTACGTGATGAACATCGGATTTGTCCCCAATCAAACAGGCAGCGGCATGGAGCTGCGGGCTATTGCTGCCGCCGTCCTGGGAGGTGTCAGCCTGGCCGGCGGGGTCGGCACGACATTGGGGGCGGGAATCGGAGCGGTGTTTCTTACCTTGATCAGCAGTTCGCTGATTTTCCTAAAGATGGAGGCTTATTGGAATAACGCCATTCTCGGCTTATTGCTGCTCGTGATCGTCATCGGCGATAACCGGCTGCAGCAATATGCCAAAAGGCGGGCATCCAAACAGACAACAGCTCAGAGTGCAGCCATACCGGCGGCCCATCAGCAAATCCCGGCAGATGAGAAAGGAGGACGTCCATGATGAACATCTCAAGGATCGTGAGATGGGAGTTTTGGCTATGCGTGCTGCTGGCAGCCGAGATCCTTTGTTTTGGCCTGCTGAATCCCGGTTTTTGGGACGTCAGCTCGATTCTGTACAGCATGAATGACTTCATCTACATCGGACTTGCCGCTGTGCCGATGACATTCGTGATCATCACCGGGGGAATTGACGTCTCCGTCGGGTCGGTCATGGGCCTCACCTCGATCACGGTCGGGATGCTCTGGAGCTCAGGCGTAAACATCTGGGTCGCGGTGGCTCTCGCCTTGCTGGTCGGGATCGCGGCAGGGGCTGTCAACGGTTCACTCGTCGCATGGACGAATGTTCAGCCTCTCGTTATAACGCTTGGCGGCATGTTTCTGTTTTCGGGGATTGCGCTCGTCGTCTCTGGCGGCTCCAATGCCCAGGGATATGAAGGCATCAGCGGCTTTCCCGATTCCTTCGTCCAGTTGGCCAATGACAGCATACTTGGTCTGCCAAACCTGCTGCTGCTGTTTCTTGGCTCAACCGTCTGCTTTGGGGTCTTGCTCCATCTGACCCGGTATGGACGAAACGTCTATCTGGTCGGCATTAACGCAAAGACGGCCCGCTACAGCGGAGTGATGACCCGCTGGACAGTCCTTGGCACCTACATGCTGTCCGGGCTGGGCGCCGCCATCGGGGGAATCGTCCTCTCCTCCTACTTCGGCTCAGCCCGCTCCGACCTCGGCGCGGAAGCCGTCCTGCCCGTCATTACGGCCGTCGTCCTGGGGGGAACCAGCATTACCGGAGGGCGGGGAACCGTTTTTGGCACAGCCGTTGCCAGCATTCTGATCGGCTTGATGCAGTACGGCTTGCAGATGATCGATCTCTCCAGCCAGCAGACGACGATCGTCATCGGTCTCATGCTGATTCTGACCGTAGCCATCAGGCAGTTTCAGTGGGACAAGTGGAAAAGCGCGTTGCGCAAATACCGCCAGGCAAACACATAAAGGATTGAAATCGTGAATGAATAAAAGAAAAGGGGTTGAATGTCATGTACTGCCAAAGAACAAAAAGATTTCTGTTCCCGCTGCTGCTGTTGATCGTCTTGGCCCTGATTTCCGCCGGCTGCAGCAGTGCGCCGGCCAATTCCGGAAGCACAGCGGAACAACCGAAAGCCGTAAACGATAATGCAGGCTCACCTGGCGGCTCCCAACCAGCCGCTGCCAATCCGACTGAGAAGAAAAACGTCAAGCTTGCCTTTATCCCCAAACTGGTCGGTGTCGGCTTCTTCACCTCCGGCGGGGAAGGAGCGAAGGAGATGGCGGACCAATTGGGCGTGCAGCTCAAGTACGACGGCCCAACCGAGGCATCCGTTTCCGGACAGGTGCAGTTCATCAACAGCTTCGCCAATCAGAAGTACGACGCGATCATGATCTCCTCTACTTCCGTAGACGGCCTCAATCAGGCCTTGGCCCGGGCCAAGGAGCGCGGTACGAAGATCATCACCTGGGATTCTGACGTCAATCCGGAATACCGCTCTTTTTACATTAATCAAGGCACGCCCGAGCAGCTTGGCGACATGCTGATCCAGATGACGGCCGATCAGATCGGCGACAAGGGGAAAGTGGCCTTCTTCTACTCCAGCCCTACAGTTACCGACCAGAACCAATGGGTCGATCACGCCAAAAAAGTGATCGCGGAAAAATACCCGGGATGGGAAATCGTGACGACCCAATACGGCGAAAACGACGCGCAAAAATCGCTGTCTGTCGGCGAGGGCATCCTGAAGGCCCACCCGGACATCAACGCCGTCATCTGCCCGGATGCGACAGCCCTGCCGGCCATGGCACAGGCCGCCGAAAATCTGAACAAGAACGGCAAAGTCGTCATTACCGGTTTCTCCACTCCCAACGTCATGCGCGATTTTGTCAAACGCGGAACAGTTGACCGCTTTGGGTTGTGGGACGTGAAAAAGCAAGGGGCCTTGGCAGCGTATGTCGCCTACCTGATGACAGTGGAAAACAAGCAGTTGAAAGTGGGAGATTCGTTTGACGTGCCCGGTGTCGGTACAGTGAAAATTGAACCGAACACGATCCAGGGGTACACATACACGGCTGATGACAGCGGAATCATCCTGCTGCCGGAGAGGGTTATCTTCAATAAAGACAACATCGATAACTACAACTTCTAAGGAGGGTTGATGCCGCTGGCCGACCGGGGGCGTCCCGACACCTGTCAAGTCGGCGGGACGTCCCCGGACATTTTACAACAAGAGAGATTGCTTGCTTGTTGCGGAAAATTTCTCCTGCGACGATATCTACCGGGTATATGGCAACGTTTTTGATTCGAATCGGTACCTTGTACTCTTTCAGGCACCATCGCCCCAGTATATCAGCCGGTGTCGTGTACAAATGAAAGACAGGCAGCCCCAACTTATGGATGTTATCCACGTCGCGGACTCCGCCGTAAATAACGGCTCCCGCTCCGCCGCGGGCCTTGATCGCCGCAGCAGAAAGTTCCCCCAAATGCGAGCAAGTATCGTCATGCGGTTGGGTGATGACGACGTCGTTCTTTTTCACATCGCCCAATATTTTTAGCATGGGAACAAACACGACCTCGGGATCTTCCGAGTGGGTCGCCTCTCCCCTTACGGTCAATGCCGTTCCGTACAGATTCGCGTCCGGAGTCAATCCCTTTAGTTCTTTGGGAAGAACCTGGTTTTTGTATCCCAATTGGTCCAATGAATCTGAGATGGCTCCTGTGTATATCTTCGCAAACCGTGCAAGTAATTCGTCAGTACCGATCGTCTCTTTCATTGACATCCTTCCTCCTCGTCCGATTGGTTTCCAAATTTCAGATCATTGTCAGATCACATCGCAAGCCCAGCCCGGCTTATACGGAATGGAATACTCCCTATGCCCCAGAACCTCCGCTCTGGTCTGTTAGCCCCCCGCAACCTGCCAGACGTAATCGGCATGCCTGCCTTATCCAAAAGATAAAGTCCTGGATTTTCCGGTTTCTGGGATGTTTTTAAAATTCCGTCAATTGTCTTGCTGCCACAATATCTCTCACCCGGGCTCATTTTACACTTGTTTTTTTTACGAATTCCATCGCTCTTACACATTTGCCTAGTAGAATCATAGGTGTCGACGACATGGACATCACCTATCTACCCTCTGTGCTGCACCTCCATTTTAGGAGGTGCTTTTTTTGTCCTGTAACCGGTCCGGTTCTGAAACTGGCTGCCGGAAAATATTGCAACTTTTGATCTTTGTGAACTATAATGTGGGAAAATCTTCGACATTTTTTCAACAGAGAAAACGCAAAAAATGTCGATCCGGGCAATGGACAAGAAACTCATATACAGAGAGGATGGAGAGCAATCGTGCAAATCAAACTGCGGTGGATCGCGCTGTCTCTAGCAATCCCCATACTGCTGATCATGGGTTACTACGGCTATGCCTTTTTTCATTTTGCGATACAGATTAGCAATCCTGATGTGAGAAATGTAATCGATCTCCAGCCAGCGGAAAAGGAACCTCTGACGAATCAAATTCCAGAGTGGGAAGGCGACGAAAGAGTGAATATCTTACTTCTCGGCGGGGACGGCAGAAGCGATGACGACCCGGGCCGTACGGATACGATGCTGCTCGTTTCCATCGACCCGGTGACAAAAAAAATCCATGTCTTCTCGATCCTGCGAGATACCTACGTAAATATTCCAGACCACGGCAGCCAAAAGATCAATGCTGCCTTTGCCTACGGCGGGCCGGAGTTGTCTATGAAGACCGTCAGCGAGCTGGTAGGCCTTCCTATCCATTATTACTTTTACGTCGATCTTGAGAGTTTCATCAAACTGGTGGATTCCATCGGCGGTGTGGACCTGTACGTCGAGAAAAACATGAAGTATACAGACCCGAGCGACAAGCCGGAATATCAGATCAATTTAAAAGAAGGCATGCAGCATCTGGACGGCAATAAAGCCCTGCAGTACGTCAGATTTCGCCATGATGCCATGTCGGATTATACCCGAACCGAGCGCCAGCGGAAGTTTCTCATGGCCGTAGGGAAAAAGCTGCAGACGACATCCAGTTTGGTCGCACTTCCGAACATTTTGAATGAAATCGCTCCCTACATCGAAACGAACCTGGATCTAAAGAATATGCTCAAATTGGCCGTCCTTTGCTACAAAGTACAAACGGATTCCATCGTGACCGCCCAGCTCCCGCCCATGGAATTATTAAAAGAAGAGACCATCAAAGGTGCTGCCGTCCTTGTAGCCGATCCCGGCAAGCTCAAGGAATACGTCGCCAAACAACTGGCCGGCAGCAGTGAATGATCTGCCTGTTCACAGATACAGGAACCCTGGACAAAGCGTGACTGCTCGACCGGGGTTCATTTCATTTTTCACATATTTCTATACGAATTCCATCGCTGTTCCACATTTGTTTACTAGAATGATCAGTGTCGACGAAAGAATAAACCTTTCTCCCCCTCTAGCTGCACCTCCCCTTTGGAGGTGTTTTTGCTGAAAATAAACAGGAGCGGCGATCTTTCGCAAGACCGCCGCTCCCGTTGACCCTTCTCTTACTCTGCCGCCTTTTTTTCGGCCTCCGCCTTGTCCAACCGCTCCTGGAACAGGTTGCCCAGTTGGCCGATATCCACGTCCCATTTGTCATCCTTGTAGTACACCGTGGCTTTGGACTCTCCTTTTTTGCCGACGATCCGAATACTGTTCGTCTTCACCTCGTAATTGCCGTCGGGTTGGAACGAGATGTCTGCGTCTTTCAATTCGGCATCCAGCACCGGCTTGATCGTCTTCTGCACCACTTCCTGCGTCGCTTGCACCGCTGTGCGCCCCATGTTGAGAACCTCTTCCGGGCTAAACTGGAAAAACAGCACCAGCACCACTCCAATCGCCACCAAAACCGAGAGCAATCGAAACAGGCTGCGTATGATCCACTGGAAGGCCACAACGACCACCAGGAGAATAACCGCAATCGGCCAGTAATCTTTCACCAGTTGAAGCAGTTGTTCCACGTTCATCACTCCTCTACGATCCATTCTGCCACGGTCTGCTATGGTTAAACCTCTGACCAAATTTCTCCACTTATATAAGGACGAATGACTGCTTGCTTTGGTTACTCCCTTACGTGCAGCTGTCTTTTCTCGTAAACTCTATTATATGTCGAACGGAAACAGAATCACAACATGCGGACTATGGTTCTGCCTGATGGCTCTTCCTGCCGAACGCCAAAAAGAAACCTGCTCGGCTTACACAGTGCTTGAAGATCATAACTACCTGAGCACTTGTTTTGCTATAATGAACGTTCAATTGAACCCCCTTATAAAATTCATAAGGTGAACAAGTTGTGAAAACATAACATTTGTATATGAGACTTTCAATGGAGCGGAGGGATGGAAGCATGATCATTTTGGGGATGGATGAAATACGCGAAGAGGGGTCATGCGATTTATGCATAGAAATAGTTGCGAATTATTCGCAACTATTAATTTTTGTTCTATAATTGATCCTCGTTACATCAGCAAGCAAATTTTATATCATATCGCAAGGTTCTCTCCTTTAATGGGGAACCAGCGCAAAAAACCTATAGACTATTAAATAACTTTATTTAATTCAACACGCTTAATTTCACCAACAACGAGGAGATAACAAATTACCGCCACCAGCGCATTCACTCCTACAAAAACGAGAGCTCCATTGAATGATCCCGTTCCTTGTACAATGTAACCGATAATGATCGGTGTGGTAATTCCGGCAATATTACCGAACGTGTTGAATATCCCTCCACTTAAACCAGCCATCTCCTTTGGTGCAGTATCTGACATAACCGCCCAACCAAGTGCACCGATGCCTTTTCCAAAGAAAGCGAGTGACATAACAGCCACTACTACCCAATTTGTTTCCACATAGTTGGCAATGATCAAGCTCATCGATAATAACATTCCTAAAACAATCGGGATTTTTCTTGCTGACGTTAAGGAGTATCCTTTTTTTAGTAAAAAGTCTGAAAATATACCACCCAAAACCCCACCAACAAATCCGCATATCGCAGGGAGCGACGCGACAAAACCTGCTTTTAGAATTGACATGCCTCGTTCCTGAACCAAATAGACCGGAAACCATGTTAAAAAGAAATAAGTTAGAGTTGTTATGCAATATTGTGCTATATAAACGCCCATCAACATCCGATTCTTCAGTAGGCGTTTAAAATTTTCTGCTTTAACCGGTCTGTTGTTTGTGCTCTGTTCCATATTCACCAGAGCACCGCCTTTTTCAATATACTCTAGCTCAGACTGGTTCACCCAAGGATGTTCCTTTGGCCCATAGATCACTTTTAACCAAACCAAAGTCAACAACATACCAAGAACACCCATAACCCCGAAGTTAACCTGCCAACCAAATGAGTGGGTGAGCCAACCCAAAATGGGAGCAAAGAGTACAGTTGCAAAGTACTGTGCGGAATTAAAAATCGCCGCAGCTCGCCCACGTTCGTTGGATGGAAACCATGTTGCTGTGATTCGGCTGTTTGCGGGAAATGAGGGTGCCTCAGCAGCCCCAACAAGCAAACGTAAAATGAAAAGAAGTACAACAGCCGTACCCGCACTAAAAAAGCCGACAAATCCTTGCAATAAGGTAAAGAAAGACCATAGAAAGAGAGCTGCTGCATATACCATTTTCGAACCAAATCGATCCAGCAGCCACCCCCCGGGAAGTTGTGCAACCACATAGGACCAACCGAACGCTGAAAACACATACCCCATTGACACAGCATTCAAACCCAGATCTTTCTGTAATGCCGGTCCTGCAATGGATATGGTTGAACGATCGGCATAATTGATCGTGGTTACAATGAATAACATGAAAACGATAAACCACCGAATCCGGGTTGTTTTTGTTTCTGTGTTTGTTACACCCCTAGGACTTGTTTCTAACATATTTAATCCTCCCTTTTACATGTTTGATGAATGATTCGTCACCCTGATTGAATCAACTGACCAAAAGTCGGTGGTTTTGATCACTTTCTATCACTGTCTTACTCGATCTCTTAATTCATCAATCGTCTTCCCTACAGATACTCGTTCGGGGTCTACTCGAACTTCAATGACGGAAGGTTTTCCTGATTCTACGGCACGCAGCAGGGCAGACTTGAAGTCTTCATTTTTCTCTACAAGTTGCCCGTATCCGCCAATTTGTTTCATCCATTCCGAAAAATTGGGATTGGTCAATTCGGTAGCAACGATCCTTTTAGGGAAATGTTTTTCCTGGTGCATTCGAATGGTACCGAACATGTTGTTATTAGATACGATGGCGATCACAGGGATATTATGGCGAACCGCCGTTTCAAGCTCCTGTACCGTCATCATAAAACCACCGTCTCCAGAGAAGGATACAACCGTTTTATCAGGCTGAGCGACTTTTACACCAATGGCTGCAGGTAATCCGTAACCCATAGCTCCAGATGTAGGGCCAACGAAAGTGCCTTGTTCTTTAAATGAGTAGTATTTAGCCATCCACCCAAAGAAATTGCCAGCATCGCTTACATAGATGGTGTCGCTTGGGAGGTATTGCTGCAAATCCTGAATTACTGTTTCCAGCTGGACGAATTCACTCTTGTCCAATTTAGGAATCGTCGAGAATTCCTCGTACTTCTTTCTCGCTTGACGGACATATTCCTTACGGTCAAGTACTGGCGGTTTAGAGCCGAGGATAGCAAGAAGATCAACCATAAAATGCTTTACGTCAGACACTATACCGAGTGTGGGGCGATAAACTTTACCAATCTCGTCCACTGAAATGTCTACATGGATGATCTTATTTCTGGCACTAAACAGTGAATAATCTTGACTCGTAATCTGGGAAAATCGGGTACCGACCGCCAGTATGATATCTGCTTCCTGAACCAAGTCCACAAGATATTTAGGAGCACCGATTCCTAACGAACCCGCATAATTGGGGTGATCGTTGGGGAATGCATCAAATCGGCGGAAGGCAGTGGCTACGGGTATATCTAATTGTTCTGCAAGGGCAACTAAATGGGGCGTTGATTTGGTGCTGGTCACTCCACCTCCTGCAATAATGACAGGACGTTTCGCAGACTCAAGCAGTTCCCTTGCTTTTTCAACAGCAGCATAGTCCGGACGCGGCTTGGCATAAAAGGCAGATTCACCGAATTCAAACTCAGCCATTTCATCCAAAACATCCTGCGGCAGTGAAACCACCACGGGTCCCGGTCTCCCTGATCTAGCCATATGGAATGCACGGTGAACCAATTCAGGTACTCTAGCAGCATTGTTGATTTCTACTGTCCATTTCACGAGATAACTGAAATATTCAGCAAGGTCGATTTCTTGGAATCCTTCTCTACCGCGAAACTCTTTCTCCACTTGACCAATAAAAGCAACAACCGGTGTTGAATCTTGTTTAGCCGTATGCAAACCAATGGATAAATTAGTTGCACCCGGTCCTCTCGTAGCGAAGCATACGCCTACTTTTCCACTTGCCTTTGCGTACCCTTCTGTCATGAAGGAAACACCTCCTTCATGACGTCCGGTGATCAATTCGATCGTTGGGTGTTGGTACATTACGTTTAATACGCTTAAATAGCTTTCACCCGGTACGCAGAAAACTTTCTCTACTCCTTCTCTAACCATCACCTCCACTATGGCCTGAGCAGCAGTTAACTTTACCTTCGTCATATAATCCTCCTGTACGATTTTTTCTATGTAGCACATCTTCACAGAATTTTGGTGAATTCCGCACGATCATTTTGATCCAGTGGGTCAACCGGTCTTCTATAAATATTTTGTTTATTCGTAAAATTAGAATTGCCCTTTTCTTACGCTAGGCATATGTGTTCCAGGAACCGTTAAGATTGCTCCTTTATCCGCAGATGACACCATCGATGCATAGCGTGCCAGTACTCCGTGCTGAATCTTAGGCGGCTTCGGTACCCAATTCTCTTTTCTTTTTTGCAAGGTTGTTTCATCAACTAGCAAGTCAACACTGCGGTTTTCGATATCTATGGAAATGAGATCTCCTTCTTGCACAAAAGCAATCGGCCCACCCGCAGCAGCTTCAGGTGAAACGTGTCCAATGCAAGGTCCTCTCGTTGAGCCGGAGAATCGTCCATCCGTTACCAGGGCAACACTTTCACCGAGTCCAGTACCCATCAATACCGCAGTTGCTGCAAGCATTTCACGCATTCCCGGTCCACCCTTGGGTCCTTCGTAGCGAATGATAATCACATCGCCTTCCTTGATGTTATTTTTCTTCATGATCGCGTCAACTGCTTCTTCTTGGCTTTCGAATACTCTGGCAGGCCCTGTATGTTTTCGCATCTTACCGACCACGGCACCTTGTTTGACCACGCACCCATCTGGAGAAAGACTGCCTTTTAGGATTGCTAGACTTCCTTGATCTGAATACGCATTGGTCAACGGACGAATCACATTCGAATCCAGGTTTATGGTGTTCGCAACCGAGTCAGCAATTGTGATTCCGTATGCGGTTTTTTCTTCCATGTGAAGCAATGGTGAAAGCTCTTTTAGAATTGTGGGTACCCCACCAGCCTGCTCTACATCCCAAAGCGTATGTTTTCCAGATGGTTTGGCTTTGATTAATAACGGAGTGGTTCGGCTGATTCTCTCAAAATCATCTGGTGTGACGGAAATTCCTTGTTCTATAGCAATCGCTGGTAAATGCAACAGTGTGTTTGTCGATCCGCCGATGGCCATACATACGCGGATCGCATTTTCAAAAGCGCGCTCGGTCATTAAATCAGATGGTTTCAAGTCTTCTCTTACCATTTCTACGATCCGTTTCCCGCTTTGTTTAGCAATAAATGCCTTATTTTGTTCGATAGCATGAGAGGTTCCACAGCCTGGAAGGGATGCACCCATCACCTCTGCCAAAATGGACATCGTATTAGCCGTACCCATCATGGAACAAGAACCTGGCCCGCGAGTCACGTTGTCTTCCATTTCGTCGAACGCTTGCTGTGTCATTTCCCCTCTTTGCAGTTTCCCTGCTGCTTCACGAATTTCATAGATTGCTCGGCTTTCACCATCATACTTGCCTGGCATCATAGCTCCACCGGTAACGAGTAGAGAAGGAATGTTTAAACGGTACATGGCCATTAGCATCCCTGGAACGATCTTATCGCAACTGCCAAGCATGACTAACCCATCCAGACGTTGCGCCTCCGCTGTAATTTCGACGGAGTCAGCGATCGCTTCACGGCTGGGGAGTACGTAGTACATTCCGTCGTGACCTTGGGCAATTCCATCACACAACGCAATGACCCCGAACTCAAAAGGCAAACCGCCGGCTTCTTCGATTCCTTCCATGACGAGTTTGGAAAGACCATTTAAATGCACGTGTCCAGCATGCATGCCATTATAGGAATTTACCACTCCGATAAAAGGTCGGGACAATCTGTTCTTATGAACACCCGCTGCTTTTAGCAGGGCGCGTTGACCGCCTCGTTCCGGACCTTCCACTACTTCTCTGCTTCTTAAAATCCTCTCCATTTCATTTGCCTCCCTCATCTCAAGTATCAAGTAACAACATTCAAGCTCAACTCCAAAGTTTAACCCTGTTCTTGCGAATGCTCTGCTCTCGCTCCTTTTATATTGGATCGTTAACACAATGCCTGGGCTTGTCTCCATGAAGAACTCGTATAATCTCCTCGGCTGCACCAGTGGCCATATTCACTAACGCTTCCTTGGAATGAGCCGCCATATGAGGAGTAACGACAACCTGATCACACTGCCATAATGGGTGTTTTACTGGGGTGGGCTCCTCTTCGAATACGTCTAAAGCTGCACCTGCTATTTCACCTTCTGTGAGGGCCTTATATAGAGCCTTTTCATCTACCAATCCTCCGCGCGCACAGTTAATGAGGAATGCTGATTTTTTCATCTTTGAAAAGCTTTCCTCGTTGATGAAATGGTGCAAAGAAGCAAGGTACGGAAGATGAAGCGAAATGAAATCAGATTCTTTGTATAGTTCATCTACCTTGTCCACAAATTGAACATCCCTGAAATCCTCTTTGTTTTTGGCATAGGGGTCATACACCACGATTTGCATGCCGAAACCATCAAAACACTTTTTCGCCACAAGTTTACCAATGTTCCCGAAACCAATGAGGCCCAGTGTTCTCCCCTTTAGTTCTGTACCGATGAAAGTGTAACGTGCCTCATAATGTCCTTGACGAACCGCTTTATCCGCCCGATTGATGTTGTGAGCAAGAGAAAGAATCAATCCCACTGTATGCTCTGCGACCGAGTTGGTATTTGAATTCGGTGCATTACAAACATAGATGCCCTTTTCGTTTGCGAATTCCACATCAATGTTGTCCGTTCCAATCCCATGCTTTGCAATCACTCTCAGTTTGGTTCCTTTTTCCATTAATTCTCTAGAAATGGGAGCAGTTCTAACTAACATGGCATCACAATCCACGATGTATTTACATAAAGTTTCATGAGATGCATTTTCAGCGAACATAACTTCCATACCCGCATTGATTAACAATTCTGTGCCCTCCTGTGCAATGGGCTGTACAATTAGTACTCTAGGTTTTTGCATAACATCCCTCTTTCGATCAGTATCATAAAGTCTGGTTTTAAGTCTCCTTCTGTAATCGCTTCAAGGAACAGAATCGAAAACGACAACTTTAAAGCTTTACTGATATTTCATATATCAATCTCTGTTTAAATTTAAATAATTTTCTGAATTTTGTCAACAAATTAATATCTCCTATTCTAATTTGGTGCGATCACCCCGCAAAAATGTAAAATCCGTGGTATTCACCCTATTTCATCTCTTGTATAAGCAATCCCCAACTTCTCAGAATTTTGGTCACTTCTGCACGATCGATATCATCCAATGGATCTACCGGTTCCCTTGTCACACCTGCCGTAAGTCCGAGCTGATTCATGGCTTCCTTTACAACCACAACATTGTTGCCATTGTTATACTTGGCGCGCAGGTCTTCAAATGGCAGAGTATCCTCCCAAGCTTTCCAGGCTGTTTCGTGGTCCCCTTGCTGAAGGGCCGTGAGTATTTCAAAGGACTTCTCAGGGTATACATTGATTAAGCCAGATGTAAAGCCTTTGGCGCCGGAGTGAAAATAGAATGGTGCCCACTTTTCTGCAGTACCGCAGATCCAGGTGACATTGTGTTCCCTAGGTATCTCTCGAACCAGTTTAGTAAAACGCTGTAAATCGTTAACGGCGTACTTAACGGCCACCAATTTTTCTAAGGGAGCGAGTTCTTTAAGTACCTCGTCGCTAAGATTCGGATCCTTAAAGTAGATCACGCTAGGTATATCAAGAGCATCCATAATCTTTTTAAAATAAGAAATGGCACCGCGGTTCGTAATATAAGGGTGAATTGGTTGATGAATCATCACCGCGTCCGCCCCCACATCTTGGGCGTATTTTCCGAGTTCAATCGCCGTATCTGCGCCATAACCAATTCCTGCTAAAACAAGAGCCCCGCCATTCACGATTTCTACTACTCTTTTGATTTGTGCTTTTGCCTCGTCTAAAGTGAGAGAGTAAAATTCGCTCGTATTGCCACAAGGAACAATCACTTTCACCCCGTTCTCGAGAAGAAAACAAATGTTTTGTTCCAGTGCATCCCAGTCAATTTCCTTCGTATCGGGATAAAAAGGAGTCATACTGATAGCCGAAATCGTCTCAAATCGTTTGGCATACTCCGCATAGTTCCGTGCCATTATTTACTCACTCCTTGATTAATAATTTTCCCTTTTGCGGTATGGATATATTGTGAGAATGCATCGTTCATGAGGGAAGTTACGGTTAGACAAACGTAGTCCGCTCCCCATTCGCTGCGCATTCTCGCTCCTTTTCCATCCTTTGTGTGGATTCCGACAGATACACCTCGTTGTTTGGCTGATTGATAGATATCATCAATGGCTTTAAGTACCTCTGGATGATCCATTCTCCCGCCAAAGCCTAAAGAAACCGATAGATCCGTCGGGCCAATATAAACCATATCAATGCCTGGCACACTGAGAATCTCCTTTACATTATGTAAGGCTTTAGCGCTTTCAATATGAATGCAGACCAGTGTTTCGCGGTTAGCTTGGTCTAAATATTCATGTACAGGTATGGTTCCATACTTCGCAGCACGCATGGAAAAGGCAGCTCCCCTTTTTCCCGCCGGAGGGTACTTCACTGCTTCTACGACTCTTTGTGCTTCTTCTTTCGTATCGATTTGCGGAACATGAACACCATGAGCCCCACGATCCAAGGCTTTTAAAATTTCACCCGGCTCACTGGAAACGACCCGAACAAGCGGGGTGATACCAGCCAGCTCCGCAGCGATAACCATATGCTCCACATTTTCAGCGCTAAGAAGTCCGTGTTCGTTGTCGATCACAACCGTATCAAATCCGTTATAGGCCGCCATTTCTACCAACTGTGTCGAGGGAAAGCCTATAAAAACACCAAAAACCGTTCCTTGCTGATGATTGTTTGATTGCGCTTTCATCTTATTGTGAAACATGTTCATTTACCTCCCTCATTAGATGAAGAAACCGTTCGATCTCTACTCCATAGCGTAACCCTGTTCGTTCCAATTCCTTGTGGGTCATTCAACCTTCCATTTTTTCAAAACGTTTTCAGCCGTTCGTATAATGTGATTTTTCATCTGTATTTCTGCCAGCTCCGGGTTCCGATTTTTGATGGCCTCAAATACTTTCTTGTGTTCCGATAATCCTTCTTCAACCTCGTTGCCGTATTTGAGCGCCCGTTTACGGAATGCACGGTCAAAGGCGTTAACATTCATAAGCATTTGGAAAATAAAAGTATTTTTTGCAAAGGTGTTGATCAACGTGTGGAAACGGCTATTTTCCTCCGCAAGACGGTTCGTATCCTGTTGCTTTGAGAGTTCCTCCATCCGTTCCACTTGTTTACTTAGTTCGGCTATTTCTTCATCCGTAATCTTCGTTGCTGCAAGCTTAGCCATCAAACCCTCTAGATTTGCTTTTAATAGAAGCATTTCTTCAATGGAGGAATCCACCACAGGAGAAACGTAAGTGCCTTTTCGCGGCAAAGTTTCTACTAACCCTTCATGACTTAACATTCTTAGGGCTTCTTTTATAGGCGTTGTACTAATACCCATCATCTTGGCTAGTTCCCTTTCTTTTAGGTGAGAACCAGGTTTTAAGACTCCGCCTATAATCGCTTCACGAAGGGAATCCAAAGCAATATCTCGCAATGATTTAACATCCTGTGTATTTATCGCCAAATTCAGATCGGACTCGTTTAGCATGACATTCTCCTTACGATAAAATTGATATATGATATTTGGGATATCAGATTTTTATATCATTAATCTAGTTAAAAAACCGTTATTTGTCAATGTATTCTTAAAATTTTGTAAACTATCGTTTTGGGACACCCTCGTTTTTGTTTCTAATGCAAATTGGACTGCAATGGATAGATCCAATTGGTTATTTCAAAATGAAAAGAGCGTGTTATCATGATAATAATATTTTTTAGATAGGCGGTAAAACGGGGAGGGTAGCTATGCGTGTAACGATCAATAAGAACATCTCATTGCCCATATACATCCAGATCATCAATAGCATCAAAGAACAGATTCTTTCCGGGCTGCTTCCTCCCGGATTTGTGCTCCCTCCGGAACGAAAGCTGGCTGCCTCCAACGGTGTCAGCCGGAGTACGGTTATCAAGGCTTATGATGAATTAAAAGCCTTGGGGTTGGTCGAGTCGCACAGAGGAAAAGGGACCGTTGTCACAGAAAAAATCGAGCCTCATCCGCCAAGCAAAAAACAACAGGTATTTCCTTTGTCCTGGCATCCTTTATTCGATAAAAAGCTGGGTAATGTAAATGATACCATCAGTGATCTGATGAACGCGGGAAGCAGGCAAGACGCTGTTTCATTTGATGCCGGCATATGCGATCCAAGACTTTATCCGCTGCATCAGCTGCAAGCCATCCTGAAAGAATATCCGCTACAGAGCGAAATGCTTGGCCTATGTGCTGTGGAAGGCTATTACCCGCTCAGAGAGGAGCTTTCCCGTCTCATGGAGGAGCGAAGTCTCTCCGTATCTCCACATGAAGTGATGCTTCTCTCCGGATCGATGCAGGGAATTGACTTTGCCGCCCACACCTTTCTTTCTCCGGGAGATGCCGTCATTGTTGAGGAGCCGACCTTTCTGCAAGCCATTCAGCGTTTCCGGGCGGCTGGGGCCAAGATTATCGGCATTCCGCTTGACCGTGAAGGCATCCGTACCGATGTGCTGGAGGCACAGCTTGCGCGATACAAGCCTAAATTCATCTATACGATCCCGACCTTCCATAATCCCACAGGTGTCGTGATGAGCATGAGGCGCAGGAAGGAATTGCTGGACCTAGCCCACAAGTATCAAGTCCCTATTCTGGAAGACGATCCTTACGGTGAGATTCATTTTACCAAGCACAAATATCCTCCGCTGAAGGCACTCGATCAACATGGATACGTGATCTACATAAGCACGTTTTCGAAGGTGCTGTTCACGGGGTTCCGCGCAGGCTGGGTCATCGCACCAGAACCTGTGATGAAAAAATTCGTCATCTTGAAGCAGATAACCGATCTTCACGTGAACACACCGGGGCAGTTTATACTGAGCCGTTTCCTTCGGGAAGGATATTATGAAGATCATCTGCATCAACAGGTAACTGCGTTTCAACAAAAGAGGGATCTCACGGTATCCGCCCTGCACAAGGCAGAAGGTCTCCTCACTTTTGATGTACCGGACGGCGGGATTTATATTTGGTGTAAATTTCCGGAAAACATCCCGCAAAGGGCACTCCTCTCTCTTTGTGCAGCAAAAGGAGTAAACTACCTGCCAGGCAATCTGTTCTATCCGCAAGAAAGCGACGGAGAACATTTTTTGAGGCTGAACTATTCGTATGAAATACCGGATCGGATTGAAAAAGGAATCTCTCTCCTGCTGGAAGCTGTTGGAGAGTTGAATAGTCGGAATAAATCGCCAAATGTAAAAAGAGAATATAACCCAATTATTTAGCACCTGACGAAAGATAAAATGGAGGATGATGAGAATGCTGGAACAAAAATTTTCAAAGCGCTCGAAATACGCAACCGCTTCGCAAACCCGCGAAATCCTGAAAGTAACGGAGAAGCCGGAGATCATCTCTTTTGCCGGCGGTCTTCCCGCGCCCGAGTTGTTTCCGGTGGAAGAGATCAAAGCCGCTTGTGAAGCCGTATTACATGAAACCGGTGCACAAGCTTTGCAATACAGCACGACCGAAGGCTTCCCCCCTCTCCGGCTGGCAATCGCAGACCGGTTGAAAAAGATCGGGATCAATACGACCGCAGAGAACCTCCTGATAACCGGGGGATCGCAGCAAGGACTTGATTTGACGGGCAAGCTGTTTCTCGATGACGGCGATACGGTCATCTGCGAGAGCCCGACGTATCTTGCCGCCATTCAGGCATTTAAGATATACAATGCGAACTTTGTGGAAGTTCCCATGGACGAAGACGGCATGATCATGGAAGAGCTGGAAAAGGTGCTGCAGGAACATCCCCAGGCAAAATTCATCTACACCATTCCCGATTTTCAAAATCCAACAGGCCGAACCATGAACCTGGAAAGACGAAAAAAAATCATGGAGCTTGCAAACCGGTACAATACGATCATCGTAGAGGACAATCCGTATGGTGCCGTTCGCTTTGCCGGAGAAGCCCTGCCTCCCATTAAATCCTTTGATCATGAAGGCCGCGTGATTTACCTTAGCACGTTTTCGAAGATTTTTGCGCCGGGACTCCGCCTTGGCTGGATCTGCGCGAACCAGGCGTTCATGGAGAAATTTGTGGCATTCAAACAAGCCTCTGACTTGCATACCGACATCTTCGCCCAGAGGGTTACGGCGAAGTATATGGAGCTCTTTGACCTCGATGCCCATATTGAAAAGATCAAAGCTGTCTATCTTGGCAGGCGCGAGAAAATGATCGCGTGCATTCAAGAATTTTTCCCCAAACAGACCAAGTACAGCGCTCCCGAAGGCGGCCTGTTCATTTGGGTCGAGCTGCCGGAAAATATCGATACAAAAGAAATTTTTGCAGAGTGTTTAGAAAATCAAGTAGCCTTTGTGCCGGGAGAATCCTTCTTTCCAACGATTGCAAAGAAAAACACATTCAGGCTCAACTACTCGAACATGCCTGAGGATCGTATTGTTGAAGGGATGAGACGGTTAGGGGAGGTTTTGGGACGGGTAGCGGTTGAAGCGTGATAAGAGAGAATGCTTTATTTCCAGATATGGAAGACCCGTCTTTAAGTGCTTAGGGGTAGCGGCTTCCCGTTAACTTAGTCGGATATTTTACCGGCCATGCTTCCTTGCTCATTTCAAAATGGCCATGCTTACAGCCTTGGCCATTTTGTTTGTTTACTGCATGTTTTGTACCGTTTTATTAATCACAAAAAAATTCCACCTGCCCGTCATCGTTATAGGCAAGAGTAGTTACTAATATTGGCTTGGCTGACGGGTACCCAATATTTTATATTTTATGATTTTCGTTTGATACGACGTCCGTTGCAATCTGATTCTCAGGATCATCCTTTAAAATATCTTTAGCCAAGGGTATATGAGCATTTACGGCCCCAATCTATTTCAATCCACGCATTCGTGTAGGATGCGACTTTTTTTGTGCCCATTTTTGCCAATCACGACATACATTTCAATCCACGCATCCGTGTAGGATGCGACCAACATCACTCTTACAATTGTGTATGAAAGTAAGATTTCAATCCACGCATCCGTGTAGGATGCGACCTTCCCGCCCGATCAGTCTACGTCTGCGCTCCAGAAATTTCAATCCACGCATCCGTGTAGGATGCGACGGTGTACTCCCTACATCAAACGATTCGACTCAGCATTTCAATCCACGCATCCGTGTAGGATGCGACCCGATTCTCCATCTGCAAGTTATCCAGATAGCTATATTTCAATCCACGCATCCGTGTAGGATGCGACATTGTCACACAATTTTACCCAACGGGACAAACGACATTTCAATCCACGCATCCGTGTAGGATGCGACGCAGAACTGGCTGCCGATGGTCGAGAGAGTATCATATTTCAATCCACGCATCCGTGTAGGATGCGACTGACTACGACTACAAGCTACCTGCGGGACACACAATTTCAATCCACGCATCCGTGTAGGATGCGACTTATTGACTCGGGGATTGATTCCCGATCGTTTAATATTTCAATCCACGCATCCGTGTAGGATGCGACCATATGGTCCATTGTGTTCGGTGTGGCCCACAATATTTCAATCCACGCATCCGTGTAGGATGCGACTTTATTACATTAGGCGCGTTAGGCGTATTAGAGAGATTTCAATCCACGCATCCGTGTAGGATGCGACATTTTACGAAAGGAGACTTTGTTGTCTTTAAAGTATTTCAATCCACGCATCCGTGTAGGATGCGACCTATTTTCAATGTTCCTGTGAACTCAGTTAGGTATTTCAATCCACGCATCCGTGTAGGATGCGACTTTGACTGAAAATAGAATTGATCGTCTAGTCATGATTTCAATCCACGCATCCGTGTAGGATGCGACGTAAATGTCACTTGGAGATAGGGTTTCAAAGAGCGATTTCAATCCACGCATCCGTGTAGGATGCGACGTGGACTATCGAACATTAAAGGTCACAGTAATAATGATTTCAATCCACGCATCCGTGTAGGATGCGACGAATGGATTTGCCAGCTTTGGTACAAAGATGAGATTTCAATCCACGCATCCGTGTAGGATGCGACAGGTGGCTTTACGGGAGCCGGAAACTCTATTAGCATTTCAATCCACGCATCCGTGTAGGATGCGACCATGAAATTCGGCATGAGGAAGCCGAGTCTAAAATTTCAATCCACGCATCCGTGTAGGATGCGACTAAACCCACACTTTGAAGATTTCCTTTTCGACTGATTTCAATCCACGCATCCGTGTAGGATGCGACGCTGAATTAGCGGAAAAGTACGGTGTTACATTCTGATTTCAATCCACGCATCCGTGTAGGATGCGACTCGATTCTCTTCGCTGCATATCCACCTGTTGGAATTTCAATCCACGCATCCGTGTAGGATGCGACACCTAGCCGGTGGGTAATACCGAACTCAGTAGCGAAATTTCAATCCACGCATCCGTGTAGGATGCGACCTGGATACGGACAAGATTCTTTTCGGCGAGTTTTCATTTCAATCCACGCATCCGTGTAGGATGCGACCTTTTATTTGCATGACTTCCTCGATATCTGACACTAATTTCAATCCACGCATCCGTGTAGGATGCGACGTCCCGCTGGCGCGGTTTAGGTGTTTGGCCAGAAAGAATTTCAATCCACGCATCCGTGTAGGATGCGACTCCAACTCAAAGACGATCTTGTCCTCAAAACGGGTATTTCAATCCACGCATCCGTGTAGGATGCGACAATATCTTCGATTTTAGAAGTAAACAGGGTTTTATATTTCAATCCACGCATCCGTGTAGGATGCGACCACTATGAAACGGGGGACTTTGTTTTAAAGGACGATTTCAATCCACGCATCCGTGTAGGATGCGACTCCGATTTTTCAACAAAACAAAATGAAAAACCGTTTTTTAAATCAAAAATTATCAAGATTAACCTAAATACAGCAATTCATTTTCCATATTTTAACATAACCCATAAAAATAGGTGATTTTTTTGGTGCGAATCTCCCTGAAAATCGATGTTCGCTTTATTTTCGCACTATAAAATTAAAGGACCTTCTAAATCGATAGACTCTTTTATTCCAATATGCTCCACCTTATTCCTATAATGATTCCCGAGCTGATAAAACCGAAGACTATCCTGATTTTGATCGATAACATCCAAAAGCTTCATTTTTAAAACAGCAAATTGAGTTGTATCCACAATGCATTCAAATACAGAATTTTGGACACGCTGACCGTAATCTTGGCATATTTTTGAGACTTTGCGCAACCTCTTTTGTCCTTCGCTATTCATTGTGCTTACATCATATGTGATTAATACTAACATTGACTACACCTACTTCCATAGGAACGGAGGGTACTCATCTAGGTCATTACGCAAATGGCGGGCTAATAATAGGGCTTGAACATGCGGAACCAATCCCCAAGGGATTTTTTCTCCCAGATATGGATGTGTAATCTTCTCTTGTTTCTTATTTTGCCAGGCAGTAAGGAACTTTTTCCTTGCTTCATCCGTCATGATAACAGCGCCATTTTCCTTGCGAAGAAAGTCTGCCGAATTGACAACCTTTTTATTAATTAACGATAAGACAAACCTGTCTGCATAGACACCACGTAATTCTTCCATAACATCTAAAGCCAAGGAGGCACGTCCGGGGCGGTCTCGATGCATAAATCCGATATACGCATCAAGCCCAACCCCTTCCAGTGCAGACGTCATATCATTAGCCAGCAATGTATAGGAAAGGGATAGCATTGCATTCACATTATCCAGCGGGGGTCTGCGAGAACGGGAGTGAAAAAAGAAATCCTCTTTTTGCTGCAATATCATTTGATCAAACAGCTTATTATAGGATAGCGCCGCCTGTCCTTCCAATCCCCTAATCCGTTCCAAATCTTCACATTCCCTGACGGCTGCCATAATAGATGATAGATGTCGGGATGCTTCCTTAAACACTTCCACATCTATACGTAAAGGATAATCCCTAGTCATTCTCTCAATCATCCATTTATGATTGTAAATTTTACCCACAATAAAATTCCGGGCAATTCTTGCCGCCATGACTTCATCTTCTGATACAAGGCATTGCCTTTTTCTCAATACGACGTTGCCCTTGGTAGCCCCTATAACTCTTGCAAGGAACCTGCCATTCATCGTCAGAAAAACGATAGAGATATTCCTTTCGGCACAATACCCCATTAATGCCGGACTAGCTCCGGTATACCCAAAGGCTACAACAGATTCCAAATTATGAAGCGGAAGTCTGCCCAACCGCTCCTGTTCCTTGAGAAGAACAATGTTATCCCCATCCAACGATAAATACACATCCGGTTGTGTGATAAACAGCGTATTCAAAAGTTTTTTCATTCCTTGATTTTCCCTTCGATATAACTTTTTATACTACGTTTATTCATCACTTCCGGCAGACAAATCGATTGAAGAGAGCAACTCCGGCAAAAAGAGCCAGTCTTAACTTTCGGCGTATATCTACGCCGAAAGTAATCATGCATTTCGGAGAAAATCGACTTGACCTTATTTTTCATATCTGCTGTCAGAGGGACCTCGACCCTATGCCTGATCTCATGATAAAACATATACCCGACGTAGATATCACATTGCAGCATTTCTTCCAAACAGATGGCTTGCGCCGTTAACTGCAACAGATCAGCATCGTCCGTCTTTGGTTTTCCTCGTTTGTACTCAACCGGATAAGCGGCATATTTCCCCTCTGCACCGTTAATTTCAACTCCGGTATCATCACGAATAAACTCTACCACATCGCAAATACCCGTAATTTTAAGTTCCTCGGATTTCACAGGCATTCCACGGACGGTAAGCTTATCACCCCGCTTCTCCCTGACAAACGGCTGATCCACCTTCCGATGAAGATATTGCCCCTCTACTGTTTTGACATTCTCTTCCCATTGCTGCTCAACATGAATTAGCGCCCATTGCCGCTTGCAAAATTGGAAATGCTGTATCCCTGATAACATCAGGTAATCGTCGTCATCATTAAAGACCATTTATTACCTCAACCTTTAATCCTTCCAGCTCATATAATTCGATAGAATAATCATCAAAGACTTTTGGTTCTTCCACCTTAGGTTTCACCGTTAATGAGCGATGCACTTTAGCGGAAGAATATTGGCCCAGTTTAGAGGAATGCTCCCACCAGTAAACCTGATGAACCTCCATACTTCCGTCCGGTCTGGCGGCAGAGGCATCATTTTCAAACAACGTGACAAGCGCTTGCTTCAATTTTTCTGCATCTTCGTTTGTAAATCCGGTTTTTTCAGCCAACTGGGTGTTGATACTACCATAAAAAACATAAAGTCCGTAGTCTACCCGATGCTTCATTCCCATCGTATCCGAGCCTCTATCTTTACCTGGCTCAGAATTAACGCTCTTCGTAATCTGCATGCTTGTAATATCAATCGGAGCCACACTGGTTGCCGGGTGAATCGATACGGGACCTCTTATCCCTACCGATACACCATCGCCTTTGTTCCCTGATCCTTTAAAAGCAAAAACTTGACCAAAACTGCGAACATCAAGCCATTCCTGACAGGCAACTCTAGAAAACTCATCGCTTGAAACGGTCTTTGCCTTTAAAATTTTCCCCAGTTCATCATTCGCTTCAGCTCGCTCTCTTAAACTGGTAAACGAGTCTACTTTGCGATCATTGGATTGAACAAAAATCGATTCGCCCATATCTTGCAGTCGGTTTCTTATTTTCCGTTTAATAGCGACATCCGAAATTTCGCCATAGCCGTCATAATTTTGCCTCGGTCGGTTACCATTTAATGGATCCCCATTCGGATTCGCATTTTTAACTGATAAGACAACAGCAAAATCAATTTTATGATCCAAAACTGGCATATGAATCACTCCTCGTTATTAGATGCATCCTCTGCACCTTCATTATTTTCTTTCCTTTGATAAAGTTCATGTCGTTGACTGTAAAAGCCTAATAGGTACTTTCCGGTTAACGGTTTATTATTAAAATCTTCTAATTTAAATTTGGATGCGATCTCATCGATAATTTTGGTTAAGTATGTTGCTTTCGTGCCTAGCCGGGCTTGGTACGGCTGCAAACTCTTTTGAATCGTCATCCAGGTACGTTCCGGATGCATCGAAAAAGAATTCATGTAACGGATCGCGTTGCTGGAACGTGTTTCATCCCCTAATGCTCGTCTTTCCAATACATCCGCAACGGCCAATAAACGGCCAAATAAATAATTGCGATCATCATTTTCCTTATCTAGCGCCAACTGTAATCCCTCCTCCCTATTGATCAAAGCGCACGCAATGCTTAACGTCTTCTCCCATTCCCACTTCTCCATCGAGACGGGATTGGATGCCCGGTGAAAGGCGCTGGTTACGATATCTCGGGGAATCCTGACCTTGTCTACAATACACGGCAGCATTCGCTCCATTAAGCCCTTGACAATCTTGTCGCCAGTCCTCGGTCCATAGGTGGCAAAAGCGATGTCCTTCGTGGCCGGAGCCCCGTAGAATTCAACAAATTCCCCTTGTTCATCTTTTCGATAACGATGAAGCCACGCACAGGAGGTATGCCATTCTTTAAGCCTGTCCAAATAAAGGTTTTTATCCATATTCCGATAGTACAGCACAGCCATGCGTCCGGTTGTCGCCGAGTCAAGGACCAGAATATTCACATTGGACTTGGTGTACAGATCGCTTTTGTAACCATCCAAAGCTTTGGAAAACTGATTCGCAAACTCTTGATTAGTATTGGACTTTCTGACCGCAACGAGGGGCGATGTAGGATCAATGGCAAAGGTATCTTCAGTCGGATCCGGAATATCGAGAGCATCGTTCCCCCATACCAGGAAAACTCTCTGCTCAATGGTCTTCCCTTGACGATGAATCAACCATTTCAACGCATTATGGGCCTTTTGGGATACTTCATAACTGATACTGGCAGCTTCGTTGCTTGTAGTAAAACGGCCTCGAAATGTAAAGCCGCTTGTATCATTTGCCGATATTAGCTTTGCCTTGTCCGCCGCATTTCTGATTTTATTGGCGTGCCTGTCCGTACTTGGCAGCATTCTCCCGGTTACGTAGCAAATGTCTTCACTGCCCAACAGTTCTCGATAGTATTTGACGTAAGAATCATAAACCTCCGTATCTTTCCATACCTCGGTTAGAACTTTGCTGTGTGAAGGCGAATACACATTGAACCTCACAAAGGCGCTTTCCTGTCCACCGGCAACAACGGAAAAAATAAGAGGTCTTTCGCCTTTTCCGTCCCATTTATCGAGTAACCGGTTATGATCATCAACATATAAAATGCGGTTCTCTACTAAATCTTTAATTAATTGCCCCTTCCTTACATATTGATAGATACTTTTTACTTTGGGATGCGCATACGGTGAATTGGCCCAGTTGCCCAATTCTTCAATATAGTACGAAAACGGTTCATCTTCTTTGATCATACCACCATAAGCTGCATAATCCCCGGCAACAGAACTTAGCTTATCGTGAAGCGGATATGGAAACTGATATGCTTTCACACCCGATCTACTGGCCGATTTCTCGGTACACGGAATTAAGGTGCTCGCGTCGCTTTTGTCAATGACGAAAGCCGTATGAAATTCTCCGTCTTCCGTAACCTCCACCTGGATATGGGCATTTTGTGTTGTATGTGAGACAGGCAGGAGCGTATACTCTTGGCCGTTATACTTTTTTTCAATGACCCCAACTCGATCCAGATTGGATTCGTAGGTCTCATAAAGATTCAATAACCAGCTCATGGATTCCCACCCCCTTCCATTTGAGCATACAGCTCGTCCGCTGATTCTACATTGGATTCGTCGAAATGCTTCGGCAGCATATCCGCAATCTTGCGAATCTGTGTGCACTGATCGGGTCTGATAAACTGGATCACGCCATTTCTCATCACCGGATTCCATAAACGCACTTCCATTTGGTTTCTGCCCGTTTCATCCGGATAACTGATGCCATGGACCATATTTCCCAGATGGATGTCGCCGTAGTTATCGTAGAATCCATTTCCTTCTCCAAAGCGACACGGTTCCACATAAGCTTGGCATTCACGCGTACCAAGAAAGATATCCCTACGACCGCCAGCCAGCAGAGAGCGCTTCAAGATATTGTGATGCTTGTGTTCGTTGCGGTCATAAGCCAAGTCGGGACGATTCATGTTGAATTCAAAATAACCCTTCACTTGATAACGAACATCCCTCAGGTAAGTATAATTGGCCAGAGTATTTCCTCCGCCGTACTCAATCGGGCGAACCCCTTTGGATTCCATACGAATGGGATTCATTATGCGAACGGAATCTATTACCATGATGAGTGTTGGTTTCCAGTAAATACTTTCCAATATTCCCTTCAGTGCTTGATATGTGGGGACCTGGTACGATAATTTTTCTCCACCCAGTTTGGTTAATGGATCGGTAAAAAGGGCGTAATCTCCATATACTTCGAATTCAATTGAGTTTCTCATGGTTTCACCTCCTTTCTTTGAATAATCAATCATATCCACTTATTCCTTTGCTGTCATTTCAATAGATACTCAAATCAAACTGACTGTCGTTTTGGATGTCAAGACCAAACTCCTGGCTGTAAGCCCCTTCCTTTAGTACCAGCACCCTTCCGTCGAGACAAGTCGCTAATCCGCCATTTTGTGATAAGAGCTTCAGTTCAAACTCAAACAAATTGATTGTAAATTGCTGTGCCTTGCGCAATAATCGCGTGAGATCCTCAATACTGCGTTCCCCGTTCAATTCGGCAATGATGTTCTTTCCCTCATCCCCATATGGAACGATAACCGCAGTCGTAAGATCGTCGATAACACGGAAATGTTCGGCCGCTGTGCGGTAGCTGTTGGCCAAAAATAAAGGAGGCCGTTCTTGATACTTACTGCAATAGGCTTGATAGTAAGAATTATCAATTTTATTGGCGGACAATAATTCCGTCATTTCTTTTCTTAACTTCGGTATGGGATAATTCAACTCTGATTTATATTTGGTATAAAGCTCTTTAAAATACTTTTCCATCGCTTGTACCGACAGAATATGACCACCATGGCATGTCCGATCCCGTTTCAGATCAATAAGAATCTTTTTCGAGATTTCTTTGCCGAACTTGATTTCTTTTAAATGATTCAGATTTTCCTCTACATGATCAATAACGTATACTTGTTGGATTTCCCGCTCTCCATGCCGGTTGCAGCGTCCTGCTGCCTGCGCAATGGAATCCAGCCCGGCCAGAGAACGAATGACGCATGCAAAGCTCACATCCACCCCTGCTTCGATCAATTGTGTACTGATGCAGATGATCTTGTTTCCCTTCTTCAAATGATCGCGCACTTCTCCTAGAAGATCGTTCCGATGGGCCGCACACATCGATGTGCTCAGGTGATAGACCGGAACGTTGCTCACTTTCGTTTTTAATTGATCGTACAACTTTTTCACAACGGATTTCGTATTTAATATGACGAGAACGCTTTGGACTTCTTCTATTTTCTCCGTTACAAAATCAGATAACTTGTCGTGATCAAAATCTTCACTTGTCGCTCGATCTATAACTTCTACTCGTTTAAAGGCTTCAATAACGTGTTCCAGGTTATCGATCATCTCTGCGTGTGTGCCGATCTCCAGCCTGTTTTCAACGAAATCTAGTGCGGGCTGTGTTGCTGTACACAGTACGATGCTGGAATGGCCGTACATTTGCAAAAAGTTCAATGCTTGATTGAACAAAGAGACACATGACACAGGAACCTTTTGTACTTCGTCAAAGATGATGACGGATTCACATAAATTGTGAAGCCGTCTGATGTTTCTGCTTCCGTTGGCATAAAACACATTTAAAAACTGCACCATCGTTGTAAAGATAATGGGGACATCCCAGTTGTCTTTGGCCAGTTTTAGCTTTTGCTGAACATTGATGAAACCGTCAAAGTTCTCATCGTCATCGTTGATATCGTCAACCACGTTGGAATGATGCTCCAAAATATTGGAGTCGTCCATGAGAATTTTGCGTATTTCTGCCGCGTTCTGCTCAATGATCGTCGTATAAGGTACGACGTAAATGATGTGCTTCTTGTGGTATGTTGCGGCGTGTTTCAGCGCATATCTCAAACTGGCCAAAGTCTTGCCGCCGCCGGTTGGAATGGATAGGGTATAGATGCCTGACGGTTTCTCGGCAAAATGGTCGCATTGTCTGGACATTTCGCTTCTTAATCGTTGAATAGCCGATTGGGTACTGCCCTGTTTTGCAAAAGAGTCAATCTTTTTCATTAGTCTGTCGTAGTATGCGGCAAAGAGTTTATCATGATCTCGTACTGATTCATCTATCTTATTCTCTTCAAATAAACGAGTGTTCGTTCGATCAGCGTCTATTAGTGTGCTGAAAATAAATTTAGTTAAGAACATTAGCTTCGTTTCGGTACTTGCTGAAGATGCTTTCCCCATATATGCTTCTAATTCAGCAGCAGCCTCATCTACATAATGGTGAAAATCCACCTCGCTCATCACATACTTAAAAAACCTGTGCTCTATCAATTCATATTCTTCTAGTACTTTATCCCGTACGCGCTGCAAATAGTTGGATTCTAAATCCGGATTCAGAAAATCTTGGAGATAGGAATGATGAGAGATGATCGCATTTCCCACAATTTCCGCCAATAATCCTTTATGCAGTTTGTCTCTCCCAGAATGGAACAACTTGTAAATGAATTTTCCGCCTGCAGTCGAGTGATCGACGCTTCCGCGCCTTGGCGGAGAATCAGGATTGTTAACTGCATCAAGTATGTATTCTCTAAATTCATTCGTATACTTCCCCATATCGTGAAGCATACCCGCCAGCCCGGCTATATGCTTGACGCCAAGTTTCTCTCCGAAAGATTCGGCGAGTTCTTTTACGCCTAGCAGATGTTCTTCCACGGTTTGGACTTGATGGTCGCTTTCGCGAATGTGAGCAATAAAATTCAATTTCATCTCCTCCCATACACACTGATTCCCTGTACCCATAAGTTGGATACCACAATTATTAACATAGTTCGATAGACTCATTTAAATACCTTCCAAATTACCCAAAATATCGACTGAAACTTCCCGATATCGCAAAAAACAAAAAACACTCCCGGTTCTTGGGGAATGTTAATCAATTCAGCTTTATTATATTGTCTGAGCAATATACCCTTGGTCTATATATTTTTAGAGCAATATATTTTTAATCTTCCTATCCGTTAAGAGTACCCTACCTCGTCTACCACAAACAGTAGGTAGTCTTCAATCTGACTCATCGTTGTAGGATGCGACCAACGAACATCGACCAATACCGGAAATGCACTGGATTTCAATCCACGCATCCGTGTAGGATGCGACGCCAGTATCCCTATGTTGTAGGCACACAGTTGTTATTTCAATCCACGCATCCGTGTAGGATGCGACTTAATGTAAGCAGAAACCAGAGTTAATGTATACACATTTCAATCCACGCATCCGTGTAGGATGCGACTAGCTCATACTTTACAAGACATTGAACAGGAAAATTTCAATCCACGCATCCGTGTAGGATGCGACCAAGACGATCGCCAAAAGCCTGGATGCCATGAAATTTCAATCCACGCATCCGTGTAGGATGCGACGCCCTTTGGGAAATCGGGTAGTTTACCCCTAGCAATTTCAATCCACGCATCCGTGTAGGATGCGACTAACGATGACCGTATAGATCCAGGGAGCAACCACATTTCAATCCACGCATCCGTGTAGGATGCGACCTCCGCCTGTCAGCGCATGCGCACGTTCGCGGAACATTTCAATCCACGCATCCGTGTAGGATGCGACGCGGTAAGCCGCGCAGATCCCGCCCGTCGTAATGGAATTTCAATCCACGCATCCGTGTAGGATGCGACCCAACCATGCGATGACGCGGGCCTCGATGGCGGAATTTCAATCCACGCATCCGTGTAGGATGCGACAATAAAGTAGCTGCCATTGACTTTTTCCATAATTATTTCAATCCACGCATCCGTGTAGGATGCGACGGCAGCGGTACGCCACATTTCCGTAGGCATCAATATTTCAATCCACGCATCCGTGTAGGATGCGACACGAAAAGAACACGGAAGCCATCACCGCTTTAAAAATTTCAATCCACGCATCCGTGTAGGATGCGACGAGCGTTTCACCAAGGTGGAAGACGACCCCGAAACAATTTCAATCCACGCATCCGTGTAGGATGCGACTTTTTACAACTTCAATAAGGTAGCCAACCGCTACTATATTTCAATCCACGCATCCGTGTAGGATGCGACGGGGTTGACCTCACCCCGATTAAAGACAGAGTGACATTTCAATCCACGCATCCGTGTAGGATGCGACCACCGGAAAGATCAGCTTGTGATTCATCTTTTTGGATTTCAATCCACGCATCCGTGTAGGATGCGACGTATTCACCAGACCTTTATTTCCGCCTTTCGGCCAATTTCAATCCACGCATCCGTGTAGGATGCGACATTTCCGTAAGCTCTTATGTTACTGGTATGGCTGTATTTCAATCCACGCATCCGTGTAGGATGCGACGCTATCCGACAGATGATGCCGGTACACACATTTTTATTTCAATCCACGCATCCGTGTAGGATGCGACTCCTGTCATGTTTGACGGAGTACCTATTGAAGGAATTTCAATCCACGCATCCGTGTAGGATGCGACGAGGGAGACAATGAAAGGTTTTGCGAGTGGTATGAATTTCAATCCACGCATCCGTGTAGGATGCGACATCAGTCACATGGCTGTATTTGAGTATCACATCTACATTTCAATCCACGCATCCGTGTAGGATGCGACATCAGTCACATGGCTGTATTTGAGTATCACATCTACATTTCAATCCACGCATCCGTGTAGGATGCGACTTCGTCCAATTCGGCGTTGCTGACTTTATCCGGGATTTCAATCCACGCATCCGTGTAGGATGCGACTAAAAGCTTATCTATATACCTGAACGTTCTCAGGAATTTCAATCCACGCATCCGTGTAGGATGCGACCTAATGGGACATTCATTTGTTTAGCTAGATTCATATTTCAATCCACGCATCCGTGTAGGATGCGACGTGTGGATCTATTTGAAAAGCGGAGCTGTGATTATTTCAATCCACGCATCCGTGTAGGATGCGACTCCAACATCGAAAGAGGAAAATACGCACCATCCTTATTTCAATCCACGCATCCGTGTAGGATGCGACTGAACTCGTACTCGGGATTCTCCAGGTCTTTCTATTTCAATCCACGCATCCGTGTAGGATGCGACCTTATTGTCTGTCCGGCGTCTCTTACATTGAACTGGATTTCAATCCACGCATCCGTGTAGGATGCGACGGGATAGACAATCTTTCCTTTTTCCACGAAAATGGATTTCAATCCACGCATCCGTGTCGGATGCGACGGGATAGACAATCTTTCCTTTTTCCACGAAAATGGATTTCAATCCACGCATCCGTGTCGGATGCGACGGGATAGACAATCTTTCCTTTTTCCACGAAAATGGATTTCAATCCACGCATCCGTGTCGGATGCGACGGGATAGACAATCTTTCCTTTTTCCACGAAAATGGATTTCAATCCACGCATCCGTGTCGGATGCGACGGGATAGACAATCTTTCCTTTTTCCACGAAAATGGATTTCAATCCACGCATCCGTGTCGGATGCGACGGGATAGACAATCTTTCCTTTTTCCACGAAAATGGATTTCAATCCACGCATCCGTGTAGGATGCGACCCAGGTCAGGAAATCCGGCGCGACGAATGACAGCGAATTTCAATCCACGCATCCGTGTAGGATGCGACTTCGCCATCGCATTCGCCATTGTATTCGCCCTTTTATTTCAATCCACGCATCCGTGTAGGATGCGACCTAAACGGTCGTAATCTCCCTGGGACGGTTTACAATTTCAATCCACGCATCCGTGTAGGATGCGACATAGCAAGGTAAAAGCAGTAGCGGAAGCAGAGGGATTTCAATCCACGCATCCGTGTAGGATGCGACTCAAAATCAACTTCAGCCCGACGTGATAGCTTTTAATTTCAATCCACGCATCCGTGTAGGATGCGACTCCGATTTTCCAACAAAACAAGTTAAAAAATCGTTTTTACTATCAAAGAAATACATAAATCCCCTAAGTGATTCAATTTTATTGTTTCTTTTTTCCATTATAATTTATTAAATGGAATTTAATTCGGTGCGAATGTACCTAAGAATCGATGTTCGCTTGGCTTTCGCACCGGAAAATTAAGGGACTACTAAATCGATTTCCTTTTCAGCCTTTCTGTTATCGTGCTTCCATTATACTTTATTTACAACTTTATAGACTACACGTTCATAAGAATTTAGAAGAAACCCCTCTAGCCTTTGCAGTACCAATAACGCACCTATGTAAAGACTTGTATAATACGTTAATATAACGTGGGCGAATCAGTACGCACTTTTTTAATATAAAAAACTTGATTTCTTACCTATTGCTGCCCATTTTTTGTAGTTATGTATGGCAAAGCTAACATGAGAATCAGTAGTACCGTTCTGCCACAAAAAAGCATTATGAAAGCCAAAATAATGTTCAGTCATTCACCGAAGCAACGAAATGTAAACGGAACATCCCTTATGCTTTCGGGGGGATGGTTTCCCACGGAATTAGGGCGGAGAAATTAATCACACGAACGTAACGCCAACTTACACAACTTGTGGACACCAAGGTTACGTATCCCAGACCAAACAAGGATAAATGACCTCATGCCTAGTACACGTACCTATCTAATTCTTAACGTAACCAAATCAGGTATGGAGAAAAATCGGCATCACGTATCTACGGATAAGTAATGAATACAAATATTTTCTCAACAATATCGATTCATACAGCTGCAACTGTAATCGTAATCCTCCTGTCAGTTGCAGTGTAAAAGCAAAAACCTGCCAAATTCTATAGGTGCGTACATATTTATGCCGGACATGCATTATTACCGTTGTGAAAGCCCAGAGGATCATCTCCCCCGGGCTTTCATGCTATTTATTGAAACTTCGTAATAACGTTAAACCCAAACGTCCGGAAGTTGGTCATGTCATCGAGAATTCCCGACACGTCATCGAGGGAAACCTCGCGGGAGACGAGCGATGCCGGATTTAACCTGCCTTGTGCAATCAGGGTGAGCAGGCCGTCGTACGCCGAATGCGGATTGCCGATGCTGCCGACGATCTCAAGCTCCATCGCCGTGATCGCATCGATTGGCAGGCCGACCATTCCGCCTTCTTCTTTTGTGGTCAGGCCGATCTGCACATGTCGTCCGCCCTTGCGCAGGCAGAGCACAGAGTTGAGGATCGTATCGCGAATCCCCAGCGCATCGATGGAGGCATGCGCCCCTCCCTTGGTGATCTCTTTGATGGCTTCCGTGACGTTTTCCTTCCGTGCATTGATGACGGCTGCCGCCCCTTCTTCCTTCGCTTTCTCAAGCTTGTCGTCATCCACATCGACGGCGATGACCATCGCTCCGACGGCATTGCCGACCTGCACAGCAGACAGGCCGACACCGCCGGCACCGTGTACCGCCAGCCAATTTCCCGGCTGCACGTTCCCGCGCAAAACCCCGTGGTAGCCAGTCATGTAGCGGCACCCGATCGCCGCCGCCGTCAGCGCATCCACTTCGTCAGGCAGACGGATCAGGTTGAAATCGCCGTTCGGCACTCGGACGTACTCAGCATAGGCACCATCGTAGCTGAAGCCGAAGATCGCCAGGTTATCGCAGCGGTTGGAATGCCCGCTCATGCAATTGGCGCAATGCGAGCAGCCTTCATGGAAAGGCGTTGTCACGCGATCGCCCACCCGGAAGTTCTTCACGTCCTTGCCGACTGCTTCGATCACTCCGCCCAATTCGTGGCCGGGGATAATCGGCAATTTCGGGCTGAGCCCGATCCACTCCCAGTCTCCCATCCAGGCATGCCAGTCGCTGCGGCACACCCCGCAAGCCTCGACCCGGACGATCACATCTTTCGGTCCTGGCGTCGGATCCGGCACCTCACCGATCCACAGCGGTTTTTGATGTTCATGGATTTGCGCTGCTCTCATGGACAACTCCCCTTTCAAAGTAATCGATTCGTCAATCGAGATTGACCCACACCGCTTTCACTTGTGTATTCAAATCGAGTGCGTACGATCCCATCTCGCGGCCGTAGCCGGACTGCTTGGGCAAAGAACATTACCTCGATATAAATCACATACTTTTCTGTGCCGCCTTCCCCGTATTTGATCTATACGGCACCTGCACTCTACTTCTTTCATGATATTTACGGCAAAGACGAAAAATTACAAGCCGCCATCCGGTTGGCCAAACGGGCCGTAGCGACAGACTACACCGTCATGCTCTCCGGTGAGAGCGGCACGGGAAAAGACATCGTCAGCCAAGCCATCCACCTTTCCAGCATGCACAGCAGCAAGCCTTATGTCGCGATCAACTGCGGTGCAATACCGAAAAGCTTGCTGGAAAGCGAATTGTTTGGCTATGAAGCCGGATCCTTCACCGGGGCGAAGCAGTCGGGACAAGCGGGAAAAATCGAGCAGGCCCACAGAGGCACCCTCTTCCGCGACGAGATTGCCGAAATGCCGCCGGAAATGCAGGTGGCGCTGCTGCGGGTGCTGCAGGACTTCACCGTCACCCGCATCGGCGGCACAAAGCCTATCCAGGTGGATGTGCGAATCATTACGGCTACCCATGTCGATTTGTGGAAAAACGTCCAGGAAGGCAAGTTCCGCGCTGATTTGTTCTACCGCCTGCAAGGCGTCCAAGTCACGCTGCCGCCGCTGCGCGAACGGGAGGATCGGTTGGATCGGTTGGAGCTGGCGAAGCTGTTGTTGCAAGGCATCGAGTCTGAGTTGGATCAAGGCCCGCTTGCGCTTACCCCCTCAGCCAAGCGCTTGATTGAGCGATATCCGTGGCCCGGCAACATCCGTCAACTCACTGCGGCGCTGCGCGAAGAGGCATTTGTGTCGGAGAACAGGATGATTGCTGTCCATAGCTTTCCAGAGTATATTCGCTCAGGCTATCAGCCGATGGGGGAGAGAGATGGCGCTGTTTTACCGAAAATAAATAGCAATGATCTTGTCGACGTGTTTTTGAAAACGGGTGGGAATGTTTCGCAGACGGCTCGTATTTTGGGAATCGGACGAAATACGGTGTATCGGAAGCTGAAGAGGATGATGGGGGATGGAAGATAGAAAAAACCTCCTTTTTACGAAAATGTAAAAAGGAAGTTTTTGTCGATTGAAAACATCATTTTGTAAAAGGAAATTTTCCGTTTTTTGTAAGGAATACGAGGACACCCAACCATCGGAGATTATATCAAATAACTGCTTAATTTTTTCTTGGAGTTATTCATTATCCCCCTTGATATGCCCTGCAAATGATCCACTTGTACTTCTGATATCAGCTTTGTACTTTTTGTGTTCTTTCAACGTCCCTTTTTCTAGAGATAAGCAAATCCAACAATAAATATGGTTCAATCAATCTGTTTGGAGCAAAGGGATGTATCATTTCTTTTCTAGCGAAATCATTTGATTTTCAAATTCAATCCTTAACGATGCACCGGAAGCAAATAGGATTTCATGTGACATTTTAGTATCATCGACATCTAGCAGTTCATCATATCCCCATTCATCAAATCCACGAGTTTTAGAGACATCACTTTCACCACTTTTATAACAAAGTTGAATTTCATTGACATTTAGGTATCTAATCGTCCATTCTTCACGGTGATTAGTTAAGTTGATTTCAACATTTACTGGATATAAATTACCAAAATAGTCATTCAATATAGTTACGCTTACGACTCTAAAACCATGAAAGGTATTTGAACTAAAAAAATCATAAACTTCTTTCGAAAACCGATTCTTATTTAGAGCAAGTCTCGAAAAGTATTCTTCACAATTTTTATCCCATTTTTTACTAGCTTCCTCCCTTTCTTTATCATTTTCACTGTTAAATTGCTCCCAAAGTTCAGCAGTAAAATATCTCAATATTTATTGCTCCTTTCTAAAGAATCACAAATCGTATACGCACACCTAGATTCAACCTAAGGTTAGGGCTAGACTTCTCTACGACTTGGCCTGAGGGTGTTAAAACAGGTACAGATAATCCCATCCTGTAAGCATTAAACTCAGCATAGGAACTGAACCTTAGCCCTGATTCTTCATCATATATACTAAATTTTTGAGAATCATTATAGGCCTTAACTTTACCGTCCCAATCCCAACCAAATTTTTTCTTTATTTCCTTTTTCATATAATTCGGTGGGTCTCCCGGACTGTTTCTATTCTTATCATGAGGAGATCCATCAGTATTTTGTGACCACTCTTGACCTTTAGGACCAAATATATGCACATGATCCTGAGTTCCGGTTCCAATTAGTCCTTTATCAAATCTTACAGACCCCCCCCCTTTACCCCTAAATCAAACCTTCAAGCGCTCCAGGCTGTCAAACGAAAAGCTGGTGTCGATCAGCCAACAATTGCATGTTGCACTTAAGTTTTTACGGTTCCTCTTTCATTGTACACGTACGTAGGAGGTATCACCTATCAATCGTAGAATTGCTTGAAACATCGAAGTAAAAAGGTTTCGTTTCAACTGTTTGAAAAATGCGAAAGACCTTGAAGGAATAGAGTTCCTATCAAGGTCTTCATATAAAGCATTTGTCCAATTTGCTTTTGATTATTTGAAGCAAAACAAGCAGTAAGTAACTTTAATTGGATGAATAGGATTACATAGGGAAGACTAAGAATTTAACCTGTATCTCTAGTATTACAATTTGTTTGCTAAGGGTATTACTGTTTCAAACCCATACCTTATATAAAGATACTAAAATCAAATCAAGCTAACAGTATTTGTAAAAATTTCACTCATTACGGAAAAGGCAACGGCTTTAGGTCTACGTCATCCTTTCTAGCCCACCAGCGTGAGTCAGAGCCATAATAAATATCATACGCCCAAAAATCCTCTAATTCGTGGTAAATAATATGATCTTCACCAACAAACTTTATGCCTCTCCATTTTCGATTGATCCTACCAAGAGCCTCTTCTTCTGAAATCGAAAAAAGATCAATCATCTTTTCTACAATCGTTTTACAGAATCGTTCGGACTCCTGATCAGTAATAAACTCGAAATTCCCCATATATATCCTCTTTTCTTATATCATTTATTATTAATGTTGATAGCTCCTGAGAAACCCTTCCAAAACCATTCAGCCATTCGAATAGATTGAATCGATGATTGGTTACCCTTTGCTACTAAAGTACCGCTATTACTTACGTCCGATTTATAACGCCCCGACGGAAGAGGCTGCCTTGCTGGAATTGATCAATTTGAGGAAATCTGGTGCAAGCAGTATCCCTTGATTGTTCGTTCATGGCGGACCAATTGAGATGAACTCGAGACCTTTTTCAAGTATTCGCCGGAGCTGAGCAAGCTGATTTATACGACCAACATGATTGCCACCGTCAATTACGAAATGTTTCGAAAGTCAAAGTATCTTTCCGACCGATGAATCGCTGTTGAAAATGCTCTATTTGGCGACGATGGATGTGATGCGCAAGTGGACAGGTCGCGTTCAAAACTGGGGTCAAATCTCGCTTCAGCTTACGCTCCATTTTCCAGAGTGGGTGCAAATTCGATAAAGGGCTTAACATGGAGGGCGGGCATAATAGGCTAGTTTGCCATGCGATGTAGGGTTCCACGCATCGCTCCACAAAAATTTATGCCCGCTGGAGGCCCCATGTCAAGCCCAGCAACTGAGGTGCCGTATACACGTTTACACAAAATTCTTGACAGACCCTTACAGTGCCAACATTAGTTACTCGTATTCAGGTGTAGTGGCTGGTTATGGATAGGGGATTGGTTTAATCTCTTCCCCTTCCTTTAACCACCAAAAAGATGATTTTCCATAATAGATAGTTTTCGCCCAGTAAGTGTCATCTTCGTGGTAGACGATCTGTTCGTCCCCAATAAGTTTTTTACCACTCCACATTCTGTTTATTCTCCCAACAGCCTCTTCTTCCGTAATGTTAAACAATTCTATCATCTTGTTTTTTATATCTATTAGAAATTCTTCCCCCTGCTTATCTGTCACAATGTTAAATCTCCCCATTTCCGTCACTCTCCAATTCCAATATAAAATTGAGGTTGAATGTTATTAAAAAGCCATCTTGCCATGCTTTCACTGTTTATTCTTATTTGATTTCCCCATGCTCTAGGTACTTCTCCCTTAGCAAATTGTCTAGGATTCCCAAGTAAAGGACCTTCAACATAGTCATAATTATGCAATGGGGCACCATTTCTATTACTCTTAACAAAATCAACCCAATCTTTATTCGCACTCGGAAAATACAGTCCTTTAAAGCTTTAAAATTCCGATTCCTTCACCTTAAATACAACTACCAATCCCTCTCCTCCTGCCCATTCTTGAGCTTGTTTTAAGTTTCTTGTTACATAAAATTCTTTCCCAAAATCAAGATCCGATCTTGACTTACTTAGATCAATACCATTTTCGTGAATGTTAAATGCGTTTGCCGCTGTTGTACCATGATATAAAATTATATATTTATCTTTGTTATTCTGTGTATTTTCTACTGGAATAGCTACCGGCTTTGTTTCGGCTTTTTCTTGGCTGTAAACATTTTGTATCGCAGGATCGTTTAAGGTAACTGAAGTTAGCCATATTACAGCACCTTCTATAACAGCCTTTGTTTTATTCCAACCTGGTAATACGGCAGAGTCATGCCCTGTCGGGTCAAAATACCTCAATGGATTGTTGTACGTATACACATACCGATTCAAACTCAACGGATTTTCCACTTGCCCCTTATACGTATCCTCCGAAATAAACCGCCCTACACTCGGATCAAAGTACCGGACCGGCCCGCAGGTAATACAGCTTGGACTCGCTGTCGTACATCTCACCCGTATACTTGAATGGATTGGACATCGCCTCCTGCTGCGAGACGATGTTGCCCCAGCTGTCGTACTCGTAACGATTGAGCGTCTCCCCTCTTACATCCGTGATCGCGACGACAACCCCATGGCTGTTGTACAGGTAATAGCCCGACTCGTTGCTGGCCGCGTCTTTGCGGAACAAGAGCTGGTTGCCCCAGATGTTCTGCGCGGTGACATTCCCTTTGTCGTCCAGTTCCTCGATGACTTTTCCGTTCAGGTAGACGCAGTGGGTGGTCAGGTTGTTTTCCTGTTTGGTCGCACGCAGTCCGTTGGCATCATACCGTAAATCACCCTTCGTACAATTCTCATAGTTACTTACATTGGCAAAAAATCCCAGACGCGCATTGAATGCTTGTCTGGGATATTCCCGAACTGAATTAAACCTATAAATTTGGCCCGAATTTTTTCCATGCCAATTCAAAATACTCTTTACTTACCTTAATTGCGAGAAAAACAGAATTTTGGTTATATTCATCTATGTTTGGGGAGGGCTGGTCGGATAAACCCGTAGGATATGCTGTATCGAATTCACAATACACAATATCATCATAAGCATATCCTATCTTACCCTGGTCAAAAAACTCTATTTTCCTAGTCTCATAACCATCCTCTCCTATTTCACAAATAATTATATTTGGCATATCAGGCGATTTATTCTTTCAAATTAACATATGATATTCCATGACTAAACACCTCGTTTATCGATTCTAGGGTTTAAATCCACTAATTGAACCTGCGCCAACAAGTCTTTCTTTAATTGACAAGGGTTTATCATTTAATACTGCATAAATATTTGGGTACTTCTTAGGGTCACTTGCCAAGGGTAAACCAGTAACATCTATTGCAATATAATATTTTAATCTATCTATCTGTCCGGGGTTATTATAAAGTGTTCGTGATAAATCTTCTAGGGACATAGTATTAGGAGCAATATTTGTAAAATACTGTCCATCTCTTAAGCGTGCGTCCTTTGGCCTTACAGCTTTTCGGGCAATTCCCCTCGTCTAGCATACCGTCCAGATTCGGACGCTTTTCCCACCTTAATAGCTCCTCTTGTTTTCCCGTCATCACCGATCACCCCGTACTCTTTCTCGTATTACTCGGAATACCGAGTGAGTCGTTCTGCGGTTTTAAAGCAGTTCACTAGTTTAATCTCATGAGCGGTTGGAGTTTTAACTCGGTCACACACTACTTTTAAAGTCCGCTTACCTGCTTCTCCTCGTATAAAATGGTTACGGGCGATTTAAACGTGGTAAATTTTCATCTTATGTCTCGCCCAAATCTTCTATCACGCGAGAGGGCTGGAAAGATTCTAGGGCGATTTCTGGACGCTAGAGCGTCCCTTTTTCGTCGTATCGGGGGTATGGGCGGGACGTTACCTCTCCTCGATACGCTCGGAGTGCTTCGCCCTCACCGTTCTTGTAGACTGTCATAAGGGCACAAAGAAACCCCAGACGAGCGTTTACTCGTTTGGGGGGAAGTTAACATTATTAAACGGGCAGTTCACTCCAAAAGAGTTTTGTCACTCTGTTGGAAATGTTTAAATAGCAACTATCGGGAAATTGCTCTACTTTTTCTTTAATTTTTCTAGTTGTTTTTCCAGACTCCAATCATGTGGGCGTTTTGAAACATCGAACCATTTTGCTCCTGATGAAATCCATTTGTTTCTATAGTTCAGTAATGCAGTTTCAGTTGCATCCTCATAGCCAAATTCCGCTCCGCAACAATCGCAAATGTTGAAACTAGCCGTTTTTCCATCCAGCCCCCAAGGAGGTTCTTCTAGTTCTTCGTACCCACAGACAGGACAAATATATTTCCTACCAAATTTAACTCCTCCTAATCATTTTTGACTTGCAAAGTACCCCAGCCGAGCGTTTTTATGACTCGTTTGGAGTTCTCTGCCAACACGTTTATAACATTCTATCCACTGCTTTAATGTACATGGGACACCAGTGGAACGCATTGACGTTTGAATACGCTTCTTGAAATTCATCTTCTCGTTGAAACCAAGGTAAATCAGAATGACGATTTGATACATCTCGTAAACAGAACCACCCCTGTCTCAAGTCTTCTCCACCAGTTGACCTGAAATCAGCATTTGAGCAATTAGCACAAATGTTAAAGGATATATCCATTTTGTCCTGAAGTGCTTGTAATGCAATGGAGAAATCCACAACAGCATCGGCTTCAAAGATATTACCTCTGTATTCACATACGAGTTTGAATTTTAATTGCGGTTCATCAGGGTCATATTGTCTGGTAACTAAGACGTATTCCTCTATCGTTACAATTTCTATGGAATTACCATTTGTGATTTGTACACTATTCAAGAATTTATGTGAATATCCCTCTGGTAAATTTGTCATCAATTCAAGCAGACCCTGGACATATGTTCCCGCTTCGCTTTCAATATATAGAGATTTTCCTATTAGAATCATATGAACAGTATCATTTTCTCTAAATCGGACATAAAGATTCGTATCCTGAATTTGTCCCTTATCATCAATTAGTTTAGTAATAATTATCTTCTCGTTCATTCTACCCCTCCTTTTTTTACCATCCCTTAATTGAGATAGACTTTAGTTTAGCAAAATGGTTAAATAATATGGATTTGATTCAGCGTCAGATCTTGAAGCAATCCACGCTTTATGGTGAACTGGGTTTGTTGCAAAGACGCTGACGTGTCCTGTGGTAGGATTGTCTATCACAGCCTTTAAAACTCCTGTAGCATTTACCGCTTTAATTGAAGTGAACGTATATTTGGTAGACCCTGGCGCTAAAAAGTATGATAATCCTGTTGTATCTACTGGTCTTGGTGTTAGATTCATGTTTGTACCTAAACCATCACGGAATATTAGGGTTTGTCCATTATAATTATAGGTCGTAGTGCTTGTCGAGGTGTCCTGAGTAGCAATGTTCAATATTGTTGCTACAACAGCCACCCATCCTATTGCGCCACCAGAAGCTGAACCTGAACCAGACCTCGGCATAGTTGCAGTAGTTCCTGCCTAAAATAGTGGAGGGGTACTTAAATCATACTTTTTAGCAATTGATGATCCTAAGTTACTCCAGTATGCTGTTCTTGCCTCATAGTACCGGGCCCGCAGATATACAGCTTAGACTCGCTGTCGTACATCTCACCCGTATACTTTAACGGATTGGACATCGCCTCCTGCTGCGAGACGATGTTGCCCCAACTGTCGTACTCGTAGCGATTGATCGTCTCCCCTCTTACATCCGTGATCGCGACGACATCCCCGTGGCTGTTGACAAATATTAACCCATCGTGCGTCTAACTTAAATTTTGTTTTACTACATCATTCGTAATTGTCTTTTTAACTGTATTCATATCTAATCCTGTGCCCTCTAAAAGTCTTCCACCGTGCCCAAAGGTAATAGCTCCTCTTGCTTTCCCGTCATCACCGATCACCCCATACTCTTTCTCGTATTACTCGGAATATCGAGTGAGTCGTTCTGCGGTTTTAAAGCAGTTCGCTAGTTTAATCTCATGAGCGGTTGGAGTTTTAAACCGTCTACACGCTACTTTTAAAGTCCGCTCACCTGCTTCTCTTCGTATAAAATGGTTACAGGTGATTTAAACTGGGCAAATTTTCATCTTAGCGTCTCGCCCAAATCTTCTATCACACTAGAGGGCTGGAAAGATTCTGGGGCGATTTCTGGACGCTAGAGCGTCCCTTTTTCGCCGTATCGGGGGTATGGGCGGGACGTTACCTCTCCTCGATACGCTCGGAGTGCTTCAGACTGTCATAAGGCAAAGAAACCCCAGACGAGCGTTTACTCGTTTGGGGGGAGGTTAACATTATTAAACGGGTAGTTCACTCCAAAAGAGATTTTGTAACTCTGTTGTAAATGTTTAAATAGCAACTATCGGGAAATTGCTCTACTTTTTCTTAAATTTTTCTAGTTGTTTTTCCAGACTCCAATCATGTTGGCGTTTTGAAACATCGAACCACTTTGCTCCTGGTGAAATCCATTTGTTTCTATAGTTCAGTAAAGCAGTTTCAGTTGCATCTTTATAGCCAAATTCCGCTCCGCAACAATCGCAAATGTTGAACTAGCCGTTTCCATCCAGCTTTCGAGGAGGCACTAGGTGGAGCTGTTTCAAGCCGCCATGCCATCAAAAAAAAACCACAACGCGAGAGCTAGTCGCATTGTGGTTTAGGTAATTAGAAAATAATGTCAATACTAATATCATTCCATAGTTCTTTTAATGGTTTCGAGTTGATATTAGCATTTTTCAATAAATCTTCTTCATTCTCAAAAACTTGCAAAGTATCATAGTCATAATACTTCATAAATTGCCAACCTTCTTGGGTGTTCGTTATTGAATATCTATTATTCATATAAATAAATTCTACTTCCCTACCTAATTTAATATCGGCTTCAAAATCTTCATACGAATATTTCATATGAACCTCCATTATTTCCACTTACCTCTTGGTGGTTTTTTGCTCCAATCCCAATCATGTTCGTGAGGCACTTTGGGATGTTGTTTAGGGTTACCATGGTCAGTAAAATCAACATCTTTAATAGCTTTTCCATCCGGGCCATAGTATCTTCTAGTGATAATATTATCATCTTTATCTACCAAATCACTGGTTGAATTAGGTTTTCCAATTACAGGGAAAGTTTCTCCCTTTCTAACAAAATGTATGATCAGTAAATTTAGGATATTGCTTAGACCATCAAACCCACCTGTCAACCCCAATATCAAGCCTGAATTTAGGTCAGGAAAACCCATCTCTATTTGTTGCTTCATATACCCTTGTAGTAGTCTTTTTCTTAGCTGATTGTTCGTTCATGGTGGACCAATTGGGATGAACTCGAGACCTTTTTCAAGTATTCGCCGGAGCTGAGCAAGCTGATTTATACGACCAACATGATTGCCACCGTCAATTACGAAAGGTGACGAAAGGCAAAGTATCTTTCCGACCGATGAATCGCTGTTGAAAATGCTCTATTTGGCGACGATGGATGTGATGCGCAAGTGGACAGGTCGCGTTCAAAACTGGGGTCAAATCTTGCTTCAGCTTACGCTCCATTTTCCAGAGAGGGTGCACATTCGATAAAGGGCTTAACATGGAGGGGCGGGCATAATAGGCTAGTTTGCCATGCGATGTAGGGTTCCACGCATCACTCCACAAGAAATTATGCCCGCTGAAGGCTCCATGTCAAGCCCAGCAACTGAGGTGCGGTATTCACGTTTACACAAAATTCTTGACAGACCCACCTAGTATTTCGGCCACTTCCTAATTTTTATTTATACCATCTAGTTGATGAGTTGCAGTTTAAGGTGAAATAAGCCTGCTAAATTCGTAAGGTTGTAAGTTTTTTGTCTGGAATAATCGAGTTAAGCATTTCCTAACTCTTTTAAAACTCTATACCTGCTTGTAAGTTTCTCAAAGGGATTCCACCATAGTCTAATGAGCGAAATTATTGGACTTACAACTGAGTTTTCGATTCCAGCTATGTTTACAATTGCAGCAATCCCCACTTCCTCATGCCACTTCCAAGAGGCTCCAAGAGTTACTCTAATAAATTCTCCATAGAATGCACTCGCCTCTAAAACTAAGTCCCAGTCAACGATTTTGGTTGGGTTGTCTCTATACAATCCTTCCATAATTTCCTCAATTTTCCATAATGCAGTATCATCAGTAAGGATTATATTGTATCTTTCCTTAAACTTGTCGGCTAACTCCTCTCTATTTAAAAACAAATCCTTTGAAAAGCCTTCTGGAATCTGTGGAATCGGTTTTGCCACCCGATCAAACCATGGAATTCCATATTGGATAATAGCCTCCAATAATTCGTTAACTATCAATCTGAGAGAATCACTGTCTGAAAAAGTCCACCATCCAGTTTCCCCTTTTTCCTTAATCATCTCGGATACATATACAGCTTTAAGTTGCTTTGAGGTATTGATTGAAGCCCTGATAGAATTGGGGAAATGGTTACTCAGGTCAAAAGTAACATATTCAATTATCTCTCCTCTAGTTCGTGAAAATATCCAAATCTTCGAACTTGATTGTTGTTTATTCAGTGTAAAACCATAAGAATTCAATTTTGCTAATGCTTCTATAATCGTGTCTCTAATTTTTATTGGCACAAGTATATCCTCCTCTATGGTACTTAGACAGGTCTAAGTACTGGAAATCCAGGTCTAACCGTAGGCATCTTGCTTCCAGGTATTCCACCACCTAGAATAATATTAATCTTCTCAGAACTTGTTAGTGTTTCGTTATCAAGAATTTTTTGCAATTCTGTCTTTGGTTGAGTATCTTGCTTTTTCTTAATTTCACCGTAGTATATCATTCCTGGATCGGATGAATAAGTATATAATTTTATCATCTTATTCGGATCTGTCGGATGAGGTAACTCTAGACCATTTGGATTCCAAGAGCGACCTTGTATTGCGTAAATACCATGTTTATTAAAATCATTAACATATCCAAGAAGTTGTTTTAGTACTGCTTTATTTGCTGTCTTATTTCCGGATGGTGAATTACTTATGGGCCTCAATTCAAAAATCTCCAGTGTATGGTTTCCGTACAAGTCCTCTACCCAAAGTCCCATGTCGATGCGTCCAGTTTTTGATGGTGTCGGAGTCTCTATATATTGCATCATTTCCAAATTTCCCTTTAAAATATCCTTCTACCAATGCATGCACTTTCTGACCAAACCAAGCCTTTCCATACCCATCGTCTTCAATCAGTTTATGTCCCGTGGGTCAAGATACCTCAGCGGATTGTTATGCACATACACATACCGATTCACGTAGACGGCTATAGGCGAAAAAGAACCCCAGACGAGCGTCTACTCGTTTGGGGATAAGTAAAAAAATAATTCTAAAGGGTTTAAATGTTACCTTTTACTATGGTAAATATTAAAGTATTCTAACAACCCTCTCCAAACGTTTTCTGTAACAAAATAAGTTTCGACTGCAGAACTGACACAACCGTTCTCATCTTGGAACTTAATTAAAATATCTTTGTTATCACCTTTTCCGTAACTCCTATCCAAATAAGTTAACTTTTTACCAACATGATACTCTTTTGTTTTCTCTTCATCAATAATACTATTTTCTTGTAAAACTAACTCTGTTACAAAAGCTTCAATTACAAAGATGTTGTCTCCCTTTCGACATTCTGAACTAATACTCATAAATCATTCTCCTTGTAAAATTTTTTAAAGTGTTTTCCTTATCCTTACCGGGTTGAAATAGAGCGGACTTAAATATGCCAGGGTTCAAAAATGAATTAGTCTTCTTGTTACTATTATTAGGTTTTTGCGGAAAGTTGTTAGGGCCATGGTTTATACTTCCAGGTTTTTGGGATTTTTCACCATTTACATTTTGTATGCTTCCCATCAGGATGTTGAACATCCCAATGGTCATTCCCAACTTTAACAGAAGGTTTGTCTAACACCCATTCATTCCCATTCTTATCTATCACTCCGCCATTTGGACCTTTTTTATAAACTGGGTTACCTGATTTATCAAGGGGTGGTTCAAAAGGATAATCCCCAGATTTGGGTAATTCACTCCAAGGATGTTTAGTTGGATTAATAGTAGCTTTTGGGCTTCAAATTCCGCTCTTTCTTCAGGAGTTAAATCTCCACCTGCAGGAGTTGGATTACCGAACAATGTATAGAAAAAGATACCATTAGAGACCCCATCTTGCTGCACTTGTGACATCGGCTGCTGCACCTGCTACTGGAATCGGTGTCGGTATTGCGATATGTCCGCTAGGATCAAAATACCTCAACGGATTGTTATGCACATACACATACCGATTCAAACTCAACGGATTATCCACTTGCCCCTTATACATATCCTCCGAGATAAACCGCCCCACGCTCGGAGTACCGCGCCCGCAGATAGTACAGCTTAGACTCGTGTTTGGAAGGTAATTCCCTAATGAATCGTGGGTGATTTACACCTTAATCTAGATGTTTGTCATCAGACCTTATAAACGATAGCCATATCCATAACAACAGAAATAAAAAATAGGGGGGCCCATAAGTAGACATCTTCTTATGGACTAGCCCCTTCATCTAAAATGTTATTATCGTAAATTCTTAAAATTTAATACGACTTCTATTTCTATTAAACCCATTTATCAAGATTCCAACCATTACTAAGCCTTTCAATTAGTAACGAGTCGTTCCATATCCCCCAAGGGGATAATTTTTTCTGATCATTTGATAGTTCCGAAACTGGTTCACGGTGCCAAGTTTCGGTATCAACAATGTGCCATTTAATTAAATTACCGTCCTTATCGACAGATTTAGATCTCATATATCTGGGCGGTTTAAAACTTTTAGGAACATCATAGTTTCCAAGGTGCTTTAAAATACCTTGTTTATATGCCGCTTTTAGTGGAAAGTAAACAAAGAAGAGTTCATTCCCTTTAACTAATTCTTCAAGGTTATTCGTATCATTATATAAACCAGGCAATATTCTAATTAACTGTCCAGTATCTGGTTTATTTAAAACGTATTGAAAAAAAGCTTTACCCTTAGTTGTTGCAATCTCAAACACATCTCCAACTTTGGGACTCTTCATATAATCACTCTCCATATCCTATACCTTTTAATAATTCATATCCTCGTTTCAATTGTTCGGCGTATTTTGGATTTGTCTTTGAAATACTATTTATTTAATTCATCAAAGTACCGCCATTTTTACCTAGTCCATGTATCTCAATCAATGCTTGCTCAACAGCTCTTGCATCTGCCCTATTGAGGTTTTTCATTAGACCTTCAATATTAATTCCCTTTGAGTTTAAGTGTTCAGCCGCTCTTCTTGCAAGGTTATTGGTAATACCTACATACTGTACTACATCATCTGCATTTCTAGACAAATACACGACATTGTTGGTAGTAGTTTTTGCCCCTATATTTTTTAAACCACCAGCTGCAGGTATTGAGAGCATCCCCAGTCGATCCATGAGTTGTGTCTTGTAGAAGATTCTATCCCACGAGCTCAATTCTTTTCTCTGGGTAGAGCCTTCAACACCCAGATAACCAACAAGAACGCCGTTTTCAATTAATGGTAATCCGACAGCTTCGCTATCATCTAAATGATTAAACCCTTGATCCCAATATGCTTGAACCCTGTCTCCACCACCATTGCAATCGCCTGCATGTGCCCATTTATTGTCACTTGACATACAGTAATGACCGGATGGGTCAACATTATTAAGTGGGTTATTATGAGTATACGTATAACGGTTCAGTGATAACGGATATTCCACTTGCCCCTTATACGTATCCTCTGAGATAAACCGCCCCATACTCGGATCGTAGTACCGAGCCCGCAGGTAATACAGCTTGGACTCGTTGTCATACATCTCCCCCGTATACTTGAACGGATTGGACATGGCCTCCTGCTGCGAGACGATGTTGCCCCAGCTGTCGTACTCGTAGCTGTTGAGTGTATCTCCGTTCGCATCCGTTATCGCGACGACATCCCCATGGCTGTTGTACAAGTAATAGCCGGACTTGTTGCTGACCGCATCCTGGCGGAACAAGAGCTGGTTGCCCCAAATGTTCTGCGCAGTAACATTTCCCTTATCGTCCAGTTCTTCAATGACTTTCCCATTCAGATAGACGTAGTGGGTCGTCAGGTTGTTTTCCTGCTTGGTCGCCCGTAGGCCGTCCGCATAATACCGGTATGAGATAGAAATTCCCGACGGATTGGTAAATTCCTTCAAGCGCTCCTGGCTATCATACGTGAACGTGGTATTTCCCATCGGAGGATTGGTCGTTCCACTGAAGGTCTCCCGGTTTCCTCGGTTGTCGTATGTGTAGGAGGCATCTCCTGACGGTGTCGTTTCTCCCTTGATGCGATCCACTTTATGTGTAACGGTACAAGAAGGCCGCTCCGTTCCGAACGACTATCATATAAGGTTGGTTTAAGTAATCGAAACCTATTTCTTCTCATCAGATTCGGAGTGCTTCGCCCTCATTCTGTTCTTGTAGACTGTGACAACAGCAAAAAGAACCCCCAGACGAGAAATTGACCACACACTCGTAGGGGTTCCAATTTTTTCCTAAGACGTCGATTGTAGGGTATTTTTTAGTTGCAGATACTCTAGTTCAGTAAGATTTACAACAGCTACCATACTAAGAAGACCACTTTGGTCAATTCCAAATCTTACACGTCCAGATTGGATTAAAGATGTCAAGTTTTTTGACTTTCCAAATTTAATACAAACTTCTTTATCCCTTAAATGAACCTCAAACCTTTCTTCTTCGTCTAAAAATCCATTTTCGGGTACCTTCGCAACATTAAAAACGGGCAATCCTGAACTTACCGATAACCCAATCAAATTGCTTTCTAGCGAATCTAAGAAATAATTATCCGTTTGAGTCAATGTTATTGATCGAATAACCCCTTGACTTGACATCCCCAACTCCAACAAGGACTTTTTAAAATCGCCTGTTCTCCAATAGAGAGTACGGTCATGAGTATTATCTAGTTCCCATCTGATGTCGATAGGTATATAGGGATCTATCTCTATTCTTTCATCTGAGACTTTATATACTTTTAGAAGTTCTAGCATACATTAACCCTCCTTTCTATCATGGAATGTAGACAGCATGCTTTATAACAGGTAACAATCCAGCATCCCTAGGTCTACTAAAAATTAACTCCCAATTCCCTACCTTAACTAATTCATCATATTTTAATCCTTTCCTAATTGCTTGGCTGACAGCATTTTGGAAACTTGTGAGAAGAGCTTGGTCGCTCATTTTACTTCCATGCGAGAGCGTCTTTGTAGAATATTCTACCATATGCTTTGTTGCATTAGGGTGTACCCAAAACTTGCTGGAACCAATTGTCAGTTCGAATGATTTCGGTATAACTGTGCCAGGATTTAACGCTTGTGTCGCTTTTATTGAATCCCAAACAGTACCCGTAACCTTACCAGAAGCGGCAGCTTTTCCTCCCCCCAGGAATTTCGGAAGAGGTGCAAATAGTAGAAAGGTATTCACTTCAAGAGCTATATCTTCCCTTGCTCCCTCTATATGATTATATATCCCAACAATTTCTCCATCTTCTCGTATAAAATCACCATCATGCTTAAAGTCAGCTTCAAAACTCTTATTGTTTCTCTTATCGGTACAATTACCTGCATGAGCCCATTTCCCATCTTTGGACTCGCACCAGTGCCCCGTAGGGTCAATAAAGTTAATGGGATTATTTTGAGTATACACATACCGATTCAAACTCAACGGATTATCCACTTGCCCCTTATACGTATCCTCCGAGATAAACCGTCCCACGCTCGGATCATAGTACCGCGCCCGCAGATAGTACAGCTTAGACTCGTTGTCATACATCTCACCCGTATACTTGAATGGATTGGACATCGCCTCCTGCTGCGAGACGATGTTGCCCCAGCTGTCATACTCGTAACGATTGAGCGTCTCCCCTCTTACATCCGTGATCGCGTCGACATCCCCGTGGCTGTTGTACAGGTAATAGCCCGACTTGTTGCTGGCCGCGTCTTTGCGGAACAAGAGCTGGTTGCCCCAGATGTTCTGCGCGGTGACATTCCCTTTGTCGTCCAGTTCCTCGATGACTTTTCCGTTCAGGTAGACGTAGTGGGTGGTCAGGTTGTTTTCCTGTTTGGTCGCCCGCAGTCCGTTGGCATAATACCGGTATGTTGTAGAAATTCCCGATGGATTGGTAAATTCCTTCAAGCGTTCCAGGCTGTCAAACGAAAAACTGGTATTTCCGACCGGCGGATTGACGGTCCCGCTGAAGGTTTTCCGGTTTCCTCGTTCATCATATGTGTAGGAGGCATCCCCTGTCGGCTTCGTCTCTCCCTTAAGGCGGTCCACTTTGTCGTAGCGGTATGAGAAGACCGTTCCGTTCCGATTTGCCGAGATGACATTCCCGAATTGGTACTCGTTTGTCTCCTTCCATATGACGGGTACGTTCTGCCGGTGGCTCACTTCCCGCATCTGACCAAAGGAGTCCATACGATGCTCCAGCTTGATGCCGTTGGGATAGAGCAGGGTTTGAATTTCTCCGTCGAGGGAGACATTGTAATCGTAGGTGACGGTTCCCATCTGCGGACTGAACACCTGTTGGATTCGACCCACTGCATCGTAGGTGTACCGTACCTGCGTGCCGTCAGGGTAGACCAATTCGTCGATCAGGTCATCGTCGTCTTTATACTTGATCTGGTAGTAGCGCCCGAACGATTGGATGCCGCTTAAACGCTGGAAGGGATCGTACGTGTAGCGAAGTTCACGTACATTGGCTGAGCCAGAGCCGTTGCTGTCCGTCTCCGCCTTCAATAGTGACGTATGCGCGTAGTACTCCTTCGTCTGGGTATTCAACAAGCTGCCCGACGGATTTTTCACCTCGACGCGGGACACATCGTAGAACGGCGTATAGCTGTAGTGAAAAGTGTTGCCGTTTTTGTCTCGATAAACCTTCACATCGCCCGTCAGGTTGTAGGTGTAGGTCTCGTTCTTTTGTCCCGGGATATCCTCTTCGCTAAGCTTCCAGGACAGTGCGTTGTAGGTGTAGCGGGTGGTCAGCGTGCCGTTTTCCCTCACCGTCTCCAGGTTTCCGAGCGAATCATAGCCGTATCGATAGGTTTGCCCCTCCGGATCTTTCAGGTAAACCAGGCTGTTCTTCAGGTTATATCGATAGTTCCAAACGCGATTTTCCCCCGTCTGATCGGTGACGACCTTTTCGACAGGCTGGCCAAAGGCATCGCGCCTGTAGGTAGTAACGAGCGTTTGGCTGCCATCTCCGGTGCGGGCTGCTTCTTTTTCCACCGCCTGATAACGGTCAGCATACGTGGTGGTGATAAGCCCATTGACGGCGGTCACTCTTACCGTGTCCTGCGGCAAATAATGGGTGGCATCCTCAAGGGCGTTTGCCCGTTCGTAATACGTGATACCAACCGGATCGATCGTCTTCCACAGCGACCCGTCTTCATTATAGACGTACTCCGTTCGCTTGTCGGTCCGGGCGTTGGGATAGCTGGCCTCCAGTTGGCGGCCGTTCGCTCGGTAGGCATTGTACAACAGATGGCGGATACTGGTGGATCCCGGCGCCTTCTGGCCTTGGTATTCCACTTCGCCAAACGGCGTGAATTGGGTCAGGTATTCGGTGCCATCGGGCATCAATTGGGTCACTTTCCGTGCACTGTCGTCGTACTTGTACTCGATCGTCCGCGCTTCTCCCTGGTTGGCAAACGACTCCGTGCGCAGGCGGCCGAGCAGGTCGTAATCATAACTGACTTCGCTTTGGTCCGGATACGTCTGGGAGGTGATGCGCCCCAACGGATCATAAGTCGTTTTTACCGTCACATCCGCAAACGTCCCCGGCGCGGTTTCTACCCTCATCTGGATATTTGTCGGATAAATCCCGTACGCATCGTACGACAGCATGTTTTGCGTCAAGGTCTTGGAGCTGGCGCCATAGCTGGTTTCGGAAACAGAAGCGACCCGCTTGTTCTCGTACGTGTAGGCGCGCTCGGTCCTCTCCGTTGCTGTTCCCTGTTCCGTCGGATAAGAATCCTGGATCGTCTCTTTTTTCAACAAATGTTCTGAAGTGTATTCATACGTTTCCCGATGAAAATATTCGTCGTCTGCTGGGGATTGCTTCGTCAGACGGGTGGGCAGGCGAAGGTTATTCGTCACCGCCCCCGTATACTCCCATGTCGTCAGATTGCCTCGTGCGTCGATTTCTTTCGTGACATCGCCAAACGAGTTGTACTCATATGTCTCGGTATTGGCATACTTCGGAATCTTGCTGGAGATGTCGGGAGTCAACCCCTTCAGGTCGGGCCAGAGCAGGTACTGGTAGACCTCGCTGTCTGCCGTCAGCCAGGACGGACGACCTAGAAAATGGTAAACGTATTTTGGTTTCTTGCTCCGGTTCTCATACGTGTAGCTGGTGTATTGAACCGGCCGATACAAGTATTCTTTATCCCCTTCCAAGAGGTTCAGCCGGCCGGAGATCGCCTCCGAGTCCCTTCCCTCTTTTATATAGTTCTTCACCAGGCGTATCAGCGGATTTTTGTCCTGGTTGAACTCATAGGTCGTCTCCACGTTGGACTGGTACGAAGAGATGGTCCGTGAGACGACGAGATGCCCGTCCCGGTTTTGCGCATTGGCGAGCCGGAAGTGGCCTTCTTTTTGATTTTTCCAGATTTCATTTGTCGTCACGGGATAGGACACCGTGTCCGAATACCACTCTTCTGGCGATCCAGGCTGAAGCGGATTCGGCGTTTTCTTATAGCGGTACTGCACAGCTGTCACCGGATGGTACGAAGTGTAGGTCAAAACCTTGTCATCGTGGTACAGCCGAACGACGCCGCGTTGAAACGGATCGGGATTCTGTTGGTCGTAGGTGCTGTACGTATAATTTAGCGACAGCCCTTCGACGGGGTAGGTAACCTGCTTGAGCAGAAGATAGTACAGATAGCTCTTCCCGCTGTCGTCCTGTCTGATATAAGCGGAGGACTCTTTTCCTTCAAAATCGAGTGCAATCGTTTTGTTCGGGGCGGCAAACCCGTAATTGGCCAGCAGATTAAACTCCGACTTTCCGTACAGGGATGGATCGTAGTAGGCATATTCTGCGACGGTTTTATAGGCTTTGCCTTGGGTGTCCCATTCCCTCACCTGATTGAGTGTCCATATTCTTCTGCTGGAAAATGAGGTATTGCCCGAGACGTATTCGGTGTGTTTCAAAAGCTGGCTCCGTTTTGTATCGCTGTAGACTTTTATACGTTTCACCGTATTGTAGCTCATTTCTTTTTCCAGCACGATCAAGCGGCCTGCACTGTCGGTAATCTCGATGTCTGCGTTGTAGTTGGGAATCCGGTATACGATCTGGTCTCCGTAGGCATTGGTCTTTTTGATGACCTGGACCGTCTCATATTCGCCATGCCCGACAGGCACGTCTTCCAGTGAAAAATCATAGCTGTTGCCGTTGATATCCAGTCTGGCGCTGATGTAAGGGTAGTTATCCTTCATACGGACCAGGGTCGCCCCCTCGTAAGGGTAATTGACCCATTTGTCACCCTCCCGCTCCAGGACGGTGCCGTCGTCCAGAGTAAAGACGTACCTGAGGGCTCCTCGTTCATCTTTGCAGGAGTATGCGGGAGTTTGCTCGTTGTAGTCACAAAGGACATCTGTCTTGAAGTAGCGCTCCAGCTTGGGAAAGTTAAAGCTCCAGCCGTTGGGGGCATTGTGCTCGTCCTGGTACTCCCTGTCTGCCGTTTCCGTTTCATTTTTTCCCCGTTTGGTTGTGTACGGCTTGTCAAGCAGCCCATCCAAGGAGGAGTAGCTTCGCTTCAACACCAGATCCAGCCCGTGCTTTCCTTCTAGGACGAGATCGTTTTCCGTGATGTTGGCCGTACGGTATAAATCGTCAACCGGGGCATCCGTATTGCTTCGGCGGTATTGGTAAGGCAGCTCCTTTGCCGAGTATTTGAGGTCCGGGTTCTCCGCGCTGGGGGCCGCCACACCATCGGTTGCCTGCGTCCCATCCTGTACCTGATCCGTATCCAGAGACTGGTTAGGTACGTTCTCGACTTCTTCCTCACTGTCCGTTGGAGGCTCAGCCGATTCCGCCTGATCACTCAAAGTGTCTTGATGATGCTGGAGCCACTCCCTCGTATCGGCGGGCTCTGCTTGCGTGTCCGGGCTTATGTGCCCGGTTTGCTCCCGTTGCACTTGCTGACCGTAAGTAATGCCCATCGGAAAACTTGTCAAAAGCAGCACACAGATGAGCATCACCTTGAAAAAGGCGTATCTGTTCATTCCGTACCTCCCGATTCCATACTTCGCTGCTGCAGCTCCGTACCTGATGTGGAAGCTGGCGGAAGTGTTTTCTTGATGGTTGTAATATTTTCGTTTAGACCGTTTTTGGTATAGATAAACTGGATTTCGACCACACCGTTTGCCAAGATCGCGGTAATCCTGTTGCGCTCGTCATACTGGTAGGTGTACACCTTGGAGACAGGGGCATCCCGAAATCCGAAGGCAAACGGGCCGGAGGTGACATCGGCAGCCGCTCCCGCGATCTTGGACTTTGCAATCGTAATGGAAGCGTTGGAGACATCATCCGCCTGGCCATGCCGGATCGCCTGACCGGTAAAGGAAATCGTCAGTTGGGTATTGCTGTTGCGTTCTACCTGGATCCCCAAACCCTTTGGGAGGTTGTTTACCGTGACGCCTGTTGACATGTCGGCGGCAAAGGTGCCGTTGGACAAGAACACCGTCTGCTTCGCCGTGATCCGGCCATCGTTGGATTCGGCCTCAGGGATTAGCGCGCTTCCTACTGTAAGGACAGGAGCGGATGGATCACGAAAGGCAAAGGTAAACGGGCTGGAAGTCAGGTCGGACGAAGCTCCCAGGATTTTTGCCTTTGCGATCGTGACGGCTGCATTGGTAACCTGATCGGCTGCCCCGTGGCGGAGGGCCCGGCCTGTAAACGAAATCGTCAGCTGGGTATCGCTGTCCCTCGTGACGGAAATTCCCAATCCCTGCGGCAGGTTGTTTACCGTAACGCCTGTAGACAGATCAGCGGCAAAAATTCCGTTGGACAAAAGCACCACTTGCTTGGCTGTGATACTGCCGTCATTGGCCTGGGCTTCCGAGATCACGTCGCTGCCAAGGCGAATGCTTGGCGGTTGTACATCCCGCGTGGACGACAGCCGCGTCATGAGGATTCTTTCGCCAAAGGTGCCCAATACCACGTAGTAGTCTCTGCCGGAGACCAGATAAAGGCGCATCTCGGAGAAAGGATCTCTACCAGGAGCATCGATGTTTAAGTCGATCAGTTTGGTCAGGTTCGGGTCGGCGTACAGCGCGAGAATTGTATCGCAGTCTTCACCGTCTCCCCCATAAGGACCGGTAGCGATGATATGCGTGCCGGATTGGGAGGGGGTAAACCGGTAGACGAGCAAGGACTCTCCAGCGGCAAGGACATCGATCGGCTTGCCGGTGGTCAGCACGGGATAACTCTCCGGTTTCATCTGTACCGTCAGACGGGTATGCAGATGGGTATCTTCCGGTCCAGGCATCAGCCTGAGATAATACATTTTGAAGGCGGTCAATTCGACGCTAAATTCGGAAAATCTGGTGTCGCGATTGGCATTGTCGTTGCCTCCGATCGAGCGGGTCAATTCCTCGTCAGCATACAGCTCCAACACGGTATCGTTCTCCCACCCTACGCCGCCGTATGGACCGGTAAAAAAGGTGTACACACCGGAATCGACCGGGATAAAGCTGTAGACTTGTCCCACCCCGGGAGGAAGGTCTACGTCGAGAGGCCGATTCAGAAAGATTTGATTCGAACCAATCGTCAAGGTATAGGGATTGTACGGCGAGTAGTCATATGGGCCGAAGCCGAGCACGACGATATAGTAGGTATCTCCCTTCCGCGCTTGAAAGCTTACTTTTTCTGGAACTCCAACTCCGCCTTGGGATGACTGAATCAGCTCTTCTCTCGAATTGAAGATGTGCAGATCGTAATCGACGTCTTTGGGGACCTTTAACTGAACAGTGATGGCACCATCTTTTGGCGCTGTCAGTTTATAAAAATCGACATCGCCTTTCTGCGAGATGTAGGCATCCAAAGAGGTTCCTATAGCAACCGGATAGGCTTCGGAAAAGTTGTTATTGGGCTCAAACGGGTCCCCGTCCGCATAAAGCGGCGATGCCTGTGCTTGTTGCACCGATTGAGCGTTGGCAAGAGGATGGTTGCCCAGTTGTGCCTCCGTTTCCGAGATCAGCTTTTGATAGGCCTGTTGGAGTTGATCGAACTCGTCCTTTTTGGAACGAAAATACGCTTCTCTCTCTTCTGCAGCCGTTTTTGCGTCGCGGAACTCTTGAGCCCCATTTGTTATCGTTGCTGGCCATTGATGCATAGCCAAATTACGAATCCGTAACTGAGCCTCTTCTTGTTTGATTTTTTTCGCGAGCGGTTTCTGGCCGCTCTTCATTGCGACTTGGAATAGGTAGTCCAGTTTTTGCTGGGCAAGCAAAAACTTCTGGTCCGCCTGGACGATATACGACAGGGTGTCGGGCTGCTCTTTGGCGGCTGTCTGGCCCGGAGCCGCCAGACCGAAGAGCGGTACTGTCAGAAGCAGCGACAGAACCGCTTGGATCCATTTTGTTTTCATGGTCCGCTTTTCACACCTTTCTTGTAGGGTCGGATACTGTGTTTTGTCTTAGTTGGAGCATCAATTCGATTAAATTTTCTGTATATATTGGTTTATATTTCACACAAGTTCAATTAGTCGATCACGTCTATCCCCGCCGCCCGCCGCAGCGCGTTTGCCGCATGGTGGGCAGCCGCTTGTACACCCTTGTCCCCGCTCGCCATGTACAAAGCGCTCAGCAAGCTGATCACCTTCTGGGCCGATTGCTTGTCCAGGGGTTCCGAAGCCGGGTTTCGTTTGCTGCTCACCAATGCAAGAAAGCTTTCCCACCCACCGGCCCGGCCCCTGATGCGGTGCGGGCAGTCCTTCCCGCTCCAGCGGTTGTGCTGGACCACACAATCGATTGGCAGGTTGAATTGCTGAAGCAGGTGAGCCGTCAGCTCCGCGGCGTTGGCCTCCGCTTTGGCTCGATCCCCATCCGCGTTCTCGCAGATCTCGATGCCGATACTCGCGCTGTTTCCGGGACCGCTGCCGTCACCGGCGTGCCAGCCTGCTTCGTCCAGCGGAAGATGCTGCACGATCGTCTTCTCGTCCACAGTGAAATGCCACGAGACCATACGTTTGGCTGCCTCATCGCTTTTTACATAAGCTGCATGAGAGCGCGCATTAGCCCCCGCTGCCTTGTTTCCTGTGTCGTGGATCGTGATATATTTGGGGGCGGTCCATTTTTTGCACGGTCGGTTTGGGCGGCCAACAGGGATGAAATCCTGGATGATCGACAGCATTATCGGACGTCCCCTTTCCCTTTCAACACTTCGACTGCCCGTTTAATCAACTCTGGCACCGGCAGCCCAACACGGCCGGCGTTTTCCAGAATGGACAGCAGTTCATTGGTCAGGTAAAAAAAGATCGCCGCATCGCGCAAGATGTGCTGTTCGCCAAGCGCCGTATCGACCAGGTGGGCAATCGCCACCATCAGGAAGGTAAAGACCTTGCGAGCGATGCCGAGTCGGCCCACTTTGCTGTTCAATCTTCCCTCGACCCCGGCCGCCAGAATGCCTGTGACGTAATCAATCGCGACGAACGCAACCAGTATGTTCAGCAGCATCGACCACCCCCCAAATAAAAAAGAGGCGGCAGCGCCCCCGAGTGAGACTATTAATTTGTAGGTTGTTTCCATTGGGTTTGTCTGTCCTCCTTTTGTGCTGATAATACGCCGTATTTCAAATGAACAAACTCCCCAGTTTTTGAGACAAGGGAGTTTGTTTAGTTTAGTACTCTGTTTTGCAAGAACCAATCTTTTTGGCATTAGACTCGCAACTGCGTTACTGTCCTACCTTGTAGAGTTCTACTTGTTATGCCAAAGCAACGGTTATCTTGTCTATCATTACCAAATTTTGTCCTGAGGCACCGGACTTGCCCCATCTAAATACGATGCGAACATTGTTGTTCCCTGCATCAAGGGGAATATTACCTGTATTCGTATACGTTTGTCCAACAGTATTGTTGCTGTATTTAAGAATGCCTTTTACATAAATATCGACGTACCCTCCGTTAGCATCACCGTACACCAGGTATCGAGAGAAGTCCATGTGCAGGCTACGTGTTGCTGCCTTAGAGGGTGCATAGACCACAAAATTAATTTCTGGCTGAGATGTACTCCTATCAGAAACTACTGCCCATACACAGCCATTATCTTTTTTATCTAACGTGAACTTTCCGATGTCCATGCCCCATTCGAGTTTATCGTCCGTAAAATCTTCAACAACTGTTGACGGGAGCGTAATTTCTCCACTTGGGGCAGTTACATTCAATGTATACGGTCCATTTTGTGCGTTGCTATAACCTGATACTGCAATATAGTAAGTCGAGACCTGTACAAGATACACTGTAACTTTTGGTTGAGCATTTCCTCCGCCGTCATCGTCGTAACCGATCAGATGGTAGTTTGAGTTATAGACACGCATAAACAAGTCGATGCTGCTAGATGTTTGGAAAGTATGGTTTCCTGTAGCGTTTGCAACGTATATAAAATGTTTAACTCGACCATTAACCATTGAATCAGAAACACTGTTTGCCAGCGTAGGTGCCGTTGAAATCAATTTTCCAGTGTAATCTGTAACTGTCGCCCAAGGTGATATTGCCATGCCTTCTCCGAACACGACATTTCTGCTGTTGGTACCTAGGCGTTCTACATAGTACAGTATCCCTAATTTTAGAAAAGCTGGACTATAGGATGGGAACATTTGCTTGTATAACGCTGCGAGACCGGTAATATGTGGTGCTGCACATGACGTACCATTAAACGATCCGTAGGATGTGCTAGGCGTTATATAGTCTGTACCCTGCTGATTTGCCGTGCTCCTTGCTGTTGTCATTACACCGTCGCCAGGAGCGGCAACGTCGATTTTTGGACTGCGATTGGAATAAACCGCTGGCTCCTTATTATTCTTTAGACAAGCAACTGAAACGGTAAAATCGTAGTCAGATGGGTAGTGCTCAATGTTGTTATTGGTATTACTCCCCTCATTTCCGGCTGCACATACAAACAAAACGTCATAATTTTGATAAGCCCTCTTAAATGCATCTGCCAACACTAAAGAATCTATTGAATTACCAAAACTGCAGTTTACAATTTTTACATTTTGTGTAACAAGCCAGTTTACAGCTTCAATGATGGCACTAACGGACAGTCCGCCACCGGTATTATCATCTGCCTTTGCGCTATACAGCAGACAATCAGGGGCTACACCAATGTATCCTTTGTCATTGTTACGTGCGCCAATTATGCCGGCAACGCTTGTCCCATGCCCGCTATAATCGGCTGCTGCTGGTGTCGTACCTCCGTAAACAGCGGTATAGGCATTATATGTTCCTGCATAAACCAAGTCTTCATGAGGAGCCGCACCAGTGTCGATAATACCTACTTTGACACCTTCCCCTGTGTAACCACGGGAATGGAATCCGGAAACATCCATCAGAGGGTGCGACCATTCCGATTTTTGCGCCATATTAATTGGTATTTCTTGGTCTTCCTCAATAGCTAATACATTCGGGTCGTTTCTCAAATCTTCTAATAACTCTTGATCGACGTCATCGATGATGAATATGCTTGGGAGCTTCTCCAATTCGCGCTTAATCTTCGGTCTTTTCGACAACCCTCTTGCAGCGTATTTTGCAGCGTGCTTTTCTACGTGCCTTTTCAATTTTGCTTTGTTTCCTTGTTGATCCTGATCCTTGAAGGTGACAAGATAGACTTTACTCATTATTACCTCTCCTTTACAGATTTCTTTTGAGCTGCGGAACTCCCCCCGCAACTCTTCATTTTCGAGAAGCCCTCATCCGCCTCTCACCCATTACGGGCTTTCGTATGACAAAAAACAGCCTCATCCGGCAAGGACGAGGCTGCTCGCAATCCGCTGGGCCATTTTATTCTGCGCGCGGGTGATATAAGTCTGGACACTGCTCTTGGTGATCCCAAGCAATTGTGCCGTTTCTTCCAGCGAAAAGCACTCGCCGTGGGTAAGGACGAAACAATCCCGCTCCCGTTCGGTAAGCCAGGAAAGCACATATTCCAACTGATCCGCCTCCTGCTTGTCCAAGGGGCACGAACTGCCGGCTGTGCTATCACTGCTGAACATCACCTGCATCAGCGCCGGATCCATCGGCCGTTCGCGTTCATAACCGGCCCGGCGCTCCACTCCCCGTCTGTTTCCGGGCTGGCGGCAGGTTTCCAGCCACTCGATCACGTAGTCAATGCTTCCGATCATTTCTTCTACCAGCCGGCGATCCCCCTTGCGGGCAGGCCCGTTTGAGACGGCTTTTGCTTTTCCTGTCTGCCTTTTGGCCATGTCCAGGCGAACTACCCTTGCAGCATCGTCAGCCTGTTTCAGATGACGCTGCAAGCGGTTCAACGCTTTCCTAGTCTTTTGGTACTCGCAAAGCAAATCTTGCATAACGTTTCCCTCCTCGCCCGGTTATCTCGACCGCTTTCCTTTGTCCTTCAAAAATTGCCGCGGCCCCGTATCGCCCATCAGCCGCCGGAGCTGGCCGATGGTCAATACCTCAGCCGGCTTTGTCGGCAAAGGCTTTTGCGGCCGCCGCCCGTTCGCTTTTTCCAAGTGCTCCGCGAAGCTCACCAGCTTGTCCGTTTTCTTTCGTTTCCATTCCAACAGCTCATAGATCTTTGCCATGTCTCGTCCCACCTTCTTCTCAAAATAAAAAGGGCGCCAGCCACACCTAAAGTCGGTGTTGAACTGACGCCCTCCCGTTGTCGGTACCAGGCTAGCTATGCGGTTTTACAAGCGAACGCTCCTCCTCTCATCAAATCCGGTGATCTTCCCCTGATAACACTTCACGACGACGTCACCGTGCTCTACCAGTCTGACGAGACCGGCCTTGCCCTGCTTCGGATCGATCAGCACCATGGCGGGTTCGTTGCCGACGGGTACCGTCACGGTCTTATTCACCGGATTGATCTGCAGCTCTTGCCAATCTTTCATCCCTCACTCCTCCCTTTCGTAGTAGATTGTCACAGGTTTGCGGTATCTAAAATGTATTGTATTTCCGTCATTTTGTAAAAGACTGTTTCTGTCCATTTTTTGCCGTTTTCTATTATTTTCAAAGGAATACCTGGTTATTCCAGCGAGAAACTCCTGTTTACTTGTATTTACGTCAAGAAATCAATTGTATTTCCGACATTGCTATAGTACAATCAATGAAAGAAATGTCGGTATAATCGACTTTACAGGGAGTGCGGCGTCATGTCTATCGGTAGCAATATCAGGTTCTTTCGAAAACAAAGCAAAATGACTCAAACGGAACTGGCGGAAAAAGCCGGTATTTCCCGATCGTATTTGGCTGACATCGAACATGACAGATACAATCCCAGCCTGGATGTACTGAAGTCTGTTGCCACAGCGCTGCAAGTCGGCACACATCTGCTCTTGTCAGACAATCCGCTCGCAGAGCTCACCGCGGATAAAAACAATCCTCCCCAGCTGCTGGCAAAAGAGGAGAAAGACATCGCCAGAGATCTGCAGAAAATGCTGAATGATCTGGAGTCCAGCGAGGCGCTGGCGTTCCAAGGGGAGCCGCTTGACGAGGCCAGCAAGGAGCTGCTGCGCATCTCGTTGGAAAACTCCTTGCGGCTTGCCAAGCAGCTGGCCAAACAAAAATTTACCCCTCATAAATTTAGGAAGTAAGCGATGGAGGGGGATGGTTGAATGCGAACTATCAAGGAGACCGTATCGCAGCTGACCAAAAAGTATGGAACCAATGACCCCTTTGAGATTGCATCGCGGAAGAACATCCTGGTTCTCTTCGAACAGTTGGGAAGCACACTCGGTTACTTCAATACGTACAAGCGAATCCGCATGATCCACATTAACAGGGACTCGACGGAAGCGGAGCAAAAATACACGTGTGCCCATGAGCTTGGCCATGTGATTTTACACCCGGCTGTGAACACGCCGTTTTTAAGCAAACACACGTTGTTTTCCATCGACAAGATTGAACGGGAGGCCAATGAATTTGCTGTCGAGCTGTTGATGCCGGACGAATGGGTATACGAGAATCGGAATACGGCCATGACGATCTACGAGGCTGCTGCCGTATACGGCATACCGCCGGAAGTGGTCCACCTGAAAAAATTGTAGAACGATTCCCGAAGAAGGTTGGAGGAGGATATGCTAACCTCCATGAAAAAACGTGCAGCACTTGATCCGCTTTCCGGAACAGGGTCTGCACGTCTCACTGGGCATCTTTTATATCCGATTAAATCGTGTCGCCATCAAATTCGATATCGCCGCTCCTGGCATCACCGTTAAAATCGTGAAGCTCATCGTCACCATAACTGTCGATGATCGATCCTCTAATATCTGCATCCTTGAATTTGTCCCAGATATCCTTGCAGATGTTTTCCACGAGCCTTTCTTTTTCGCTGGTTGACAGATCGTTGTAATCATCTTCATATTCGTCGAGGTCAATCTCGATATCTACGTCAATGTCGTCTTCGTCACCGCTCAAGCTGATCTTCCAGTCCAGTCCTTTATAATCCCCGTAGTCGTAGTTAAGGTCGTCTTCCAGATCTGCGAGTTCATCATCTATGTCGCTCTTATCATTTTTTTGCTTTTCTTTCTCAAGCTGGTCTTCCAAATCCTTGATTTTGGCGTCCTTCTGGGCAATCTCTGCCTGCAGGGACGTGATGCGGGGATCGTCTTTGTCCGTGATCCCTACCGTATATGTAGTTCCATCCCAGGTGACATTCTTATTAAACACGCCAGCCATCATTCTCACGGGAATATAGGTCGTGCCATTGATGATGAACGGTTCGATATCCGTAGGAACCAAGCTGTTGTTGTACATGATCTTGATGTTATTGTACAAGGCCTGCACGTTTTTCGTTGTTACGGCAGCATCCGTTTTTACCGGAATAAACGCCGCCAGCATCAGCGTAGACAGAATGATGATCGACTTTTTCTTCAACACAAGAAACCCCTCCTCCAGGTTTTTCTACGTTTCAAAATCAACAATTCATAGTTTACCGATGAATTGTGTCAGGAGGATGTCAGGGACAATCAAATTGTTCTGAACGGAGAATTTGATCCCTAAGTAGTGCTTGTCCCGAAATCTATCGAAATCAATAACGACAACGAAAAACGGACAGTACCATTATGAATGGCACAGTCCGCTTTTTTTGATAGAATTCACCGGCAGCCCATTTACAACTGCAAGGCAATGCCCAGCCTTGCCATCCTGATCACGGCCTCATCCCGTGCATCGATGGTCCTAAAAGCTGGGGGAGCCGCTCATACGCATCCGCGACCCAGTCGCACAGCAGCGGACGGGTATCCCGCGGATCGATGATCTCTTCGATCCCAAATGCTTCCGCCGTGCGAAAAGGCGAGCGGACCGATTCCATCTGCTCCAAAAGCTCTGCCAGCAGCGCCTTGGGGTCTTCGCTTCTCTCAATCTCCCGCCGATACGCCACCTGAACGCCGCCTTCCACCGGCAGGGAGCCCCAATCCCCGGACGGCCAGGCGTAACGCAAATTTAACCCATGCCCGTTGGACATCCCGGCACCGCCTACGCCGAACACCCGCCGCAGAATAATCTCGATCATCGGCACGGTCGCTTGATAGACGGCCGATACAGCCCGCACCGCTTTTCGGATCGTCCCCTTTTTCTCGGCATCCAGGCCAATCACGGCCCCCGGCTGATCCACCAGGTTGACGATGGGCAAATGAAAGGTCTGGCACAGATCGACAAAGCGTTCCAGCTTTTCCGAGCTCTCTACGGTCAATCCTCCCCCCAAAATATACGGGTCCGGGGCGATCACCCCTACCGGGAAGCCGGCCAGCCTGGCAAACAAGGTGACGATGCCGCCTCCGAATAAGCGCCCCATTTCAAAAAGGGAGCCCTCGTCAAAAATCATCGGGAGAATGTCCCGGATTTTATAGGGGGACCGGCGATTTCGCGGGATCGCGGATATCAGCCGCTCATCCCTGCGCTCTGACGGGTCGTTCGACTGGATGGCAGGAGGTATTTTCCATATACTGGATGGCAAGTAGGATAAAAACGTCCGGATGTGTTCAAACGCTTCCTCCTCCGATTGTACGATGTTGTCGATAATCCCGCTTGTGCGGTGAACCTGCACGCCGCCCAGCTCTTCTTTGGTCAGATCCTGCCCCATCCCGAATTTGACCACCTGCGGTCCCGCGGCGAAAAGCTGGGACGTGCCTTCTACCATCACTGAAAAGTGGGAGGCGGCGACGCGTGCTGCCCCAAGGCCCGCCACCGAGCCCAGGCAGGCAGCCACAACCGGCACTCGCCCCATATTCGCCACCACAAGGTCCCAGGCCGGATTGAGTGGAACGTAGGTGTGGCCCATCCGTTCCAAAAATTTGACGCTGCCGCCGCCGCCAGTTCCATCCACCAGCCTGACGATGGGAATTTGCAGATCGTGGGCCATGCGCTCAGCGTAAATCTGCTTTCCTTTGATCGCACCATCTGCGGCACCGCCGCGAACCGTGAAATCGTCGCCGCCAACCACGACCTTCCGACCGTGAATCTTCCCTGTTCCACAGACAAAGTTGGCGGGAACAAAGTCTGTCAATTTCCCCTCTTGATAGGTCGCCTTTCCCGCCAAGGCGCCCGTCTCGTGAAAGCTTCCCGCGTCCAGCAATTGCTCGATCCGCTCCCGTACGGTCAGTTTTCCTTGGGAGCGGTGCCTCGCGACCGACTCCTCTCCCCCCATCTTTCGGGCAAGTTCTTCCCGCCGGTGCAGTTCGTCGATTTCCGGCTGCCATGTCATTAGCTCCACCCCTTCGCGGAAAATGGTCAGGCTCTGAGGGCTCTTAAATCGATCACCCTTTTTTCTTTCAACTCCGTCTCCATGCCGATTTGCTCAAGCAGCGCGGGCAGGCTGCGAAATACAATCCGATTAGGTGTCACCTCCAGCTCGCGATGAAACCGTTCGTGAATCTCTCTGGTAAAGGTGGATTGGTCAGCCTGCTCGGCTAGCGCTACATAAAGCGTAATCTCATCGACGTCAAACGGGTCACCGTTCCGCTTCCCGATCTCAAGCTGCCACTCCTGAACCAGGGGGTGCCCGTTCAAGATAGGTGAAAACGCGTTGAGATCGAGCAAAGTCCCCTTAACCTTCGACAGATGAAACTCCTGGACTAACGAGCTGCGCCGAATATCATAGGAGATCCTCGGAACGGTTCGACCGCAGTTGGGACAGGGCCCGCTCACGATTCCGCCGACGGCGATATCTCCGGTCCGGTACCGGATCACCGCCGTTCCTCTGGTATCCAATGCTGTGTAGACGATTTCTCCCGTTTCTCCCTCGCCTACCCGCTGGCCGCTCACGGGATCGATCACCTCAAAAAATTCCATGTCCGGCCTGGTGTGATAGCCGTACGAGCGAAAATCTCCCGGAGGGGTCTGGCACTCCGAAAGTCCTCCTTTGTTTTCTGTAAAACCGTAACTCCCGAGAACAGACAAATCATCGGGATCCGCTCCCAATTCCACCAAATTCCCGGTCAACTTCTGCTTCAGCTCCACCGTTAGCTTCTCGCCGCCCAGAGCAACATGGGTCACGCTGCTAAAATCCCTTCCCTGCTGAAGGGCAGTCCGGCACAAGTGGTACATGTACCCCGGCATCGCCACCAGATAGGATGGCTTGCTGCGTTCGATCATATCGAGGATGGCTTGTGTTCCGGCGATCTTTCCTCCCCCTGTATGCAGCACCGAGAAACCCAATCCCAAGGCGGTGATTGGATTCAGCCAAAAAGCCTGATGGGAAACAACCGTGAAGGGATAGGTAGAGACAGCGCGGCCCAACCGGTCGCGGTTGACCAGCGTCGCCGTCCTGCGCGCTCCTTCCGTGTAGGCAGCCAAATCTCTTTGCGTAAACCAGATCGGCGTCGGCTGAGCCGTCCTGCCCGTCGTATGATTGGCATGAACCGGGTAGTACTCCCAGAGCATTTTTTCATGATCGGTCCGTTCCGCTGCGGTCAGCTCGCGATAAATCCTCCGCCTCGTTTTGGCATCCTGCTCGGTCCACTTCTTCAGTTCCCCCGGCATCAGCACAAATCGGTTGGGCCGGTCCGGATCGTCTGCAGTGGGAGCCAGATCCGCTTTGGAGGTAAACGGGATCTTGACCAGATCATCTGTCGATTGGATGTCGTCGGGTGCAAGTCCCAACCGGTCAAACATCTCCCGGTAATAGGGACTGTGGGGATAAAGCTGGTCCCGGACAAAATCGCGCAGTTTCCGGTTCTGCAGTTCCCTGATCTCTTCCGCAGACAGGCGGTCCCAATCCGTTCTGAGCCACTGCGGAACCTGATAAGGCTGATACATCTTATTCCCCCCTTTATCTTAAGCAAAGCGAAGGTGGCGGGAGTCTTTAATCACACAAAAAGCAAGCCGTCCAGCGATTCTTCGACACTTCCGCTAATTTCGGCTCTTCACGCCTGCACTGCTCTACAGCCTTGGCACAACGCGTATGAAAACGACAGCCGACGGGAGGGTTGGCGGGACTGGGCAGATCTCCGCTCAGCAATACGCGCTCCCGGTCCCGCAGCTTCGGGTCGGGTTCGGGAACGGCGGAAATCAATGCTTTTGTATAGGGATGGGTGGGCGCTGCAAACAACTGGTCGGTTTCGGCCATCTCGACCGCCTTGCCCAGATACATCACCGCGATCCGGTCGCTGATGTGCTTAACCGCCTGCAGTCCGTGGGCAATAAAGATGTAGGAGAGGCCGCGTTCCTGCTGGATGTCTTTCAACAGATTCAAGATCTGCGCCTGAATAGACACGTCTAACGCGGACACCGGTTCATCGCAGATAATCAGCTTGGGATTTAATGCCAGAGCGCGGGCGATCCCGATTCTCTGCCTTTGCCCTCCCGAGAATTCTTCCGGATACCGGGTGCCGTGCTCTGAGGATAACCCTACCCTCTCCAGCAGTTCGTCCACTCTTTTTCTGCGCTCCAGCTGAGACCCGATCCGGTGCAGCAACAGGGGTTCTGCGATGATATTGGCGACCGTCATCCGCGGGTTCAGCGAGGCGTACGGATCCTGAAAGATCATCTGGATTTGCTTACCCAACTCCTTCTTCATTCCCCGTCGGGTGCCGAGCGCTTTCTCCTCAAACAACACTTGCCCCTCAGTCGGTTCGATCAGGCCGACAGCCATCCTGCCCAGGGTGGACTTCCCGCAGCCGGATTCCCCCACCAGCCCCAACGTCTCTCCCGGCATCACATCCAGACTGATTCCATCAACCGCCTTCAGCCACTTGTTCCTTTTTCCGAACAAGCCGCTGCCGATCGGATAGTATTTTTTTACGTTTCGCAGCGAGAGTAATGGTTTAGGCATATTCCGCCCTCCCGCCTGTTTCCCTCTTCATCGGGTACCAACAGGCCGCTTTCCGCCCGGGTCCGTGTCTTTCCAATGACGGTGCTTGTTTTCGGCACTGTTCTGTGGCAAACTCGCACCGCGTACTGAACTTGCAGCCGGCCGGCAGCTCGAACGGACTTGGCACAGCACCGGCGATCGCGGTCAGGCGGTCCTCCGAAGGTCCTCTCAGCTTGGGCACGCTGGCCATCAACCCCTTCGTGTAGGGATGAAGCGGCTGTTCAAAGATCGAGTAGACGTCTCCCTCCTCGACAATCTCCCCGCAGTACATGACCAGCACATAGTCAGCCATCTCTGCCACGACTCCCAGATCGTGGGTGATGAGCAAGATGGCGACGTCCGTCTCTTGCTGCAGCTCTTTCATTACGTTTAATATCTGGGCTTGGATCGTCACATCCAGCGCCGTCGTCGGTTCGTCTGCGATCAACAGCGACGGCCTGCAGGCGAGCGCCATGGCGATCATCACTCGCTGCCGCATCCCTCCCGACAATTGATGGGGATACTCTTTCAACCGCCTTTGGACATCGGAAATTCCCACTTTATGCAGCAGCTCCAGCACCATCTTCTCTGCTTGTTTGTACCCGATCCTCTGGTGCAGCATGATGGGTTCGGCAATCTGCTTGCCGATCGGATGAAGCGGATTGAGCGATGACATCGGATCCTGAAAAATCATCGAAATTTCATTTCCCCGGATGTGTTTCAGCTGCTTTTTTTTCAGCTTCAGCAGGTTTTTCCCTTGGAAGGAGATGTCACTGTCGTCGCCATAGCGGATGGAGGGAGCGTTTAATCCCATGATGGATAAAGCGGTCACGCTTTTTCCGCTGCCCGACTCGCCGACCAAGGCTACAACCTCCCCCTTGTGTATCGAAAAAGAAACTTGATGAACAGCCTTCACCGCGCCTTTCGGAGTGGGAAAATAGGACTTAAGGTTCTTCACTTCCAATAACGGTTGTTGTCTTGTGTTCAACTCGCTTCCCCCTACGTCCGTTTGATTTTGGGATCGATGGCCACTCGGAGTCCATCACCGAAAAAATTGCCTGCCAATACGGAGAGCAGGATGGCGATCCCGGGAGAAATCATCATCCAGGGACTGACGAAAATCATGCTGTATGCTTGATGGAGCATGCCTCCCCAGCTGATCTGCGGCGCCTGGGCGCCCAATCCCAAAAAGCTGAGCGAAGCTTCCACCAGAATGGCGAAACTAAAGCTGAACGAGGCTTGCACAATAATCGGTGAAGAAATATTGGGAATAATATGCTTGAGCATAATCCACCAGGGGCCTGCCCCGGAGATCTTCGCCGCTTCCACGTAGGGTTCGCGGCGCACTTGCAGCGTTTGCCCTCTGGCCAAGCGGGCAAACTGCGGGGTGAAGACGATGCCGATCGCGATCATCGCATTGACCAAGCTGGCTCCAAGCGCACCGGTGATCCCCAAAGCCAGCAGGATGGCCGGAAACGCCAGAATGCCGTCGACGATTCGCATGAAGACATCATCGACAATCCCGCCGATGTAACCGGAGATGATCCCCAAGGGAACTCCGATGAAAAGCGGGATCAGGATCGCCACGAATCCCGCCTCGATGGCGGCTCTCGACCCCATCAGCAGCCGGCTGAGAATGTCCCGGCCCAGTTCGTCCGTCCCCAGCCAGTGGGAAGAGTTGGGCGGCATCATGATGTTGTTCAAGTCTTGCTCTTCCGGATCGTACGGCGCGATAGAAGGGGCAAAGATCGCCACGAGCAGCAGCACCAGCAAAAAGAAAAAACTGACAAAAGAAAGTTTCTCCCGGGCCAACCGGGCAAAAACCAACTGAAAGCGCATCTTTTTTCCCCTTTCAATCGAATTCAATCCGCGGGTCGAGAATACCGTAAATCACATCGGTTAAAAAGTTTATCACCAGGACCATGACGACCATCACCAGCACGACTCCCTGCAGCATCGGAAAATCGCGCTGCAAAATAGAATTGACGGCGAGCTGCCCCATGCCGGGGATGGCAAAAATCGTTTCGATCACAACTGTCGCTCCCAGCAGGTTGCCGAACAAAAGACCCGCTGTCGTGACGACAGGCAGCAGCGCATTCCTCACCCCATGCTTCCAGATCACCGACCAGAGGAGCAGCCCTTTGGAGTAGGCCGTACGGATGTAGTCCGTGCCCAACACTTCTAACAGTGACGACCGCAGCTGTCGGGTAATTTGGGCCGCTCCGAAGGCCCCAAGAGAAACGGCGGGGAGCAGCACGCTCTTGAAAAAATCCACCGGACTGTCGGAGATGCTGACAAAACCGGTGGCGGGCAGCCAGCCGAGCTTGATGCTGAAAGCCAGGACCAGCAGCATCGCCAGCCAAAAGTTGGGGACGGCCGTTCCCAATGTGCCGAAAAACCTTGTGATGTAATCCAGCCAGCTATTGGGCCGGATGATCGAAGCGATCGCAAAGATCATTCCGATGAGAAAGGAGAAGATCATCGCGACCACGACGATCTGGAACGTGATCCCCAAATGGGCTGCCACCGAATCGCTGACGACTTCCCCGGTAAACAGCGATTTTCCCAGATCTCCTTGCACGGCTTTCCCCAGCCAATCGGCATACTGAACCAGGACAGGCTGATCGAGCCCCAGTTGATGGCGCAATTGTTCAATCTTTTCCTGGGTGGCGTTCTCTCCTAACAAGGAGACGGCAGGATCGCCAGGGATCAATAGAATCAGGGAAAATACCACCAGAGTCGTCACGAGCAGCATGGGGATGACGTACATCAAACGCCGCAGCAGAAATCGGAAGAACAAGCGACCTCCTCTCCTTTCCGTTCGTGTTATTTCTCAAGCCAGAGAAACTGGATTCTCGGTTTGCCGAGCAGGGTAGATTCAAATCCCTTCACTTTGGGGGACAGCGCGGCAGCAATGGGCGAGTACATAATCGGAATCTGCATCGCTTCGTCCAGCAAGGCGATTTGGTTAATCTCGCCGTACAACTTGGCGCGCTCTTTTTGATCGTAAGATGCGGCAGCCTGCGTGATCAGCTGTTCTTTTTCCGGGACCGTGGCTCCTCCTGCGTTGTAAAAACCTTTGCCGCTGTAGAACAACTGGGCTGTCTGCTGCGGGTCAGGACGTCCCGTCCATCGGGTAAGGTTGGCCGCAATCTGTTTTTCGTTGAAGTACAGGGCCGTCCCTTTCGTCAGCTCCATCGGCTTGATGTTGACCGTGATCCCCACTTCTTTCAGCTGTCCGCGGACGGCCTCGGCAATCCTCTGATAGAAGGCAGTAGGGGGGGTGGTCATGTCAAAGGAGACGTTCTCGGCACCAGCCTGCTTGAGCAGCTGCTTTGCTTTTTCGGGGTCGTACGGAATCTTCAGCCCTTCCTGGTGGGCCCAGTATCCGCTCGGGTATGACTGGTAAGCCGGTTCTCCTTGTCCGAACGTAAACGTTTTCACCAAAGCTTCCCGATCGATCGCGTATTGCATGGCATGTCGTACTTCTGCTTTGTCAAACGGGGGGATGGTTGTATTGATGTAGATATTGTAGAAGGCCAGGCTTACCTTCGAATCGATGACCAGGTTTGGGTCTGATGTAAGCGCTTGTACGTTGGAGGGTGAAACATTCCAGTAGATTTGGACCTGCCCGGATTTCAGCGCATTCAGGCGGGCGTTTTCATCCGGCATGATCTTGACAGTGATTTTATCCAGATAGGGGTAGCCCTTCTGCCAGTAATCGGCGTTTGCGACAAACTGGATTTCGCCATTGCGAACCCACTTAACCATCTTAAAAGGACCCGTTCCGACTGGATTTTGCGAATAGTCGGCACCGTATTTTTGGATGGCGGTCGGAGATGCCATCATCCCGGTGCGATCAGCCAGCGACAATATAATAGAAGAATCGGGTTGCTCCAAATGAAGCTTGACGGTAGATGGGTCGACGACTTCGACCGACTTGATGTTTTTCAGATCCGACACTTTGGATTCGGCAGAATTGGCCCGCTCCAGATTGAACTTGACGGCTTCGGCGTCAAACGGCGTGCCGTCGTGGAAGGTTACCCCTTTTCTCAAATGCAGGACGATCGTCTTGTCATCGACGATCTCCCACGATTCGGCAAGGCATGGCTGCGGTTCCAGATTGCTGTTGTACGTGACCAGCGTGTCGTATACAGGATAGAGCAGTGCGTGGTCACTCCCGGAATTACCCAAAATCGGATCGTAGTTGCTCAGATCGCTGTCGTAAGCGACCGTCAGTTCACCGCCCTTTTGCGGTCCGCTCGTCACGGACGAAGTCGCAGAACTGCTCGACGTCTTAGGATCCGTACTGTCGGATTTGGCAGGCGAGGAACACCCGGCCAGCAGCAGAAGGGCCGTCATGAATACAAGCAAGGCATGCACTCGTTTGACAACCATCTATCCATCCTCCCCCTTTTCATCTAATCGAAGCAAAATAAGGCGTCGAACATGGCATGTTTTTCTAAAAGATACTGACCGTACAGTATCTATAGTATTTAATATTCAGAATATTGTCAATATACTAACCGTCCTCTTTTGGTAGGATAGTTAGCAGGCTGTATCGGATTTATTTATACGCAATACCGTTCAACAGCATTTCCATATAGGTGCGAATCAGTTCGTCTTCCGGAACCGGGCCGTCAGGTTTGTACCACCTGTTGCTCCAATTGCACACGCCTAGAATGGCAAAGGTTACAAGATCGGCTCGCAGATCCGGACGGAACTCCCGGTTCTCTATACCCTGTTCGATAATCTTCTGCAGATTTTTGCGAAATTCCCGCCGTTTTTTTCTGATGATCATGTAATTCTCTTCATTGAGGTGGCGCAGCTCACGATAGAAAATCCTGGCGATCCGTCCTTGTGTGCGGATGTGTTTGATCAGCAGCGCTACGACCTCAAACATTTTGGTTTTCCAATCCTTGTCAGGTTGAAGCAGTATTTGCTCCTGCTTGGCCAAAAGATCATCGATATACTGCAGTTGGATATCCATCAGCAATTGTTCTTTTGATTCGAAGTAATAGTAGAAGGTTCCTTTGGTAACGCCGAGCCTGTCGACAACGTCCTGAATGGAGGTTTGACTGAATCCTTTCAACTCAAACAACGAAATACTCTGTTCTATAATTTTATTTTTCATGAAATGGTGCCCCTTTCCCTAGACAGATAATTACGACTATTATAATAGAAAGACTTCATCCCCAACAATTCCAACGATAGCAGGTCACCAAGCTGCGGGCCGGATCGCCCAATCGGGCAACCCGTCCCTCGGCATTGCCTATGTGTTCAAGGTCTGCCGCTTTGTAATCGACCCGGTAAAGTGCGGCGCCTACTTTTCCCGTTCCAGAATCACCGCAATTCCCTGTCCGCCGCCGATGCATGCCGTCAACAGAGCGTAGCGTCCCTGCACCCGCCTCAGTTCGTAGACGGCTTTCGCAGCCAGGATCGCGCCGGTTGCCCCGAGCGGATGTCCGTGGGCAATCGCCCCACCGTTTACATTTACTTTGTTCAGGTCCAGTTGAAGCTCCCGGTCACAGGCAATCACCTGGGCGGCAAAAGCCTCATTGATTTCGATCAGATCCATATCGTCCAGGGTCAGACCGGATTTCTCCAGTACTTTGCGGACGGCTGGGACCGGACCGATGCCCATGATATTCGGGTCGACTCCGGCCACCGCGCGGGAGCGAACGGCTGCGAACGGCTGCAAGCCCAGTTCCTCCGCCTTTTCCCGTGCCATGATGACCAGAGCGCAAGCCGCGTCGTTCAGTCCGGAGCTGTTCCCGGCTGTGACGCTGCCTCCCTCGACGAATGCCGGCGGGAGTTTGCTGAGTCCCTCCAGAGTCGTCTGCGGTCGGGGATGCTCATCTTCTGCGAACAGGAAGGTTGCCCCTTTTCCCTTGGGGACCGAGATCGGCACGATCTGTTCGTCAAACCGTTTTTCTGCCATGGCGTTAGCCATTTTCTGCTGGCTGGCCAGGGCAAACGCATCTTGTTCTTCCCGGCTGATCCCGTATTTTTTGACGAGGTTTTCCGCGGTGATGCCCATCGGAGGGTTGCCGATTTCGCGCGGAGACAGCTGGGACTTTCTGAATGAAGGCGGCTGTACGCTGTACAGTTTATCAGGCTTGCTCATCAGATAAGGCGCCTGGCTGTAGCTTTCGATCCCGCCAGCGACATAGATGTCGCCATCCCCCGACTCGACCGCCTGGGCAGCCAAAGTAATGGCATTTAATCCCGACCCGCACTGCCGGTCAACCGTTAAACCGGGAATCTCCAATGACAATCCCGTCTTCAGTGCTGACAAGCGGGCGATGTTCCCCCCGCCGCTAAGCACGTTCCCCATGATGACATCGTCGATCATATCCGTAGTCACCTGAGCCCGGTTCATCGCTTCCTTGATGACGGCCGCCCCGTAATAATGCGCTGGAAGCGTCGCCAACGCTCCCCCGTTTCTGGCTATCGGCGTTCGCACCGCAGCAACAATAACAGCATCACGTTTCATCCTGTTTCCCCCTTCCTTGTAATAAACTGACCGGTTAGTATGTCGTTGTATTAGTTATTTATATTATATTTTAAAATATTGATTTATTCAAATATTTATAACTATTTAGCTTTCTCTCTGAATAAAATTTGCTATGATACTTGTGAACATCCATTATGCAGCAAAAGGAGTGGCTTGGCTTGAACATCTATTTGATACGTCACGGTGAATCCGAACATAATGTCGACCGTTTTCGCATGGCTCATACCCACGATTCTAAACACGCCCTGACTGAACGCGGCAGAAAACAGGCGAATCTCACGGGGCAATTCATGAGCCGGCAGATCATGGGCAACGCCGTTCTCTACTCATCCCCGTACCTTCGCACCATCGAGACGGCAAAGGCGATCCACGCCATGCTGCCGGCGGAAACCCCGTTCTATGAAAATCCGCTGCTGCGGGAATGGGAGCTGGGAAACCTCTACGATTTCAACGGGCGGACACCGGAAGCGAAACGGGAATTTAAGGCGGCCGGACGATTTTACTATCGCTATCAAAACGGCGAATCGGCAGCCGATGTCTATCTGCGCTCCGCCCTGTTTATGAACACCGTCGTCCAGCGGCTCGTGCAGCAACAGAGATACGAACATCTGCTGGTGGTGTCGCATGCCGCCTTTATCCACATGTACCTCGCTTTTTTGCTGAACTGGCCTGTCGAAAAAATGGAAGTGTATGAGCCGGTGGAAAACGCGTCTGTCATCCTGATCCAGGAGACAGCGGGCGAATACCGCCACGAAAAGATTTTTGCGCCTGTGGCAGAAGAATAACCTCCTGCAGCATGCCCGTAATCTCCCTACTTGCCGAAGAATTGCGGGCTCCTTTTTTCGATAAACGCTTTGACGCCTTCGCTGTGGTCATGTGTCGTCTTGATCATCGCCTGGGCCGTTCGCTCCATTTCCAGGATCCCTTCCAAATCGGAGATCAGCGCACGGTTGGCAATCCGCTTCATCATGCCGATCGCCCGGGATGGGCCTTCCGCCAATTTCCGGGCGTACTTCATCGCTTCCGGCAGCAGCTGCTCACTGGGGTAGAGGCGGTTGACCATCCCCCAGGAATAGGCTGTCGCCGCTTCGATCGGCTCCGCATTGAACAGCACTTCTTTTGCCCGGTAAAGTCCCAGCGTCCTGGGGAGAAAGAACAGGCAGCCGCCGTCGGAGATGAGACCGACCTTGGCAAAACTGAGGACGAACTTGCAGTCTTGTGCCGCGAGGATTTGATCGCAAGCCATCGCCAGGCAGACACCTGCCCCGGCTGCATAGCCGTGCACGGCTGCCACGATCGGAACGTCCAGATCGGCCATCGCGAGAATGACTTTGTTCAAACGGCCAATGTGCTCGTAGGTGAGGACGGGCCCGGAGTCACCCATTCGCTCCTCCATCCGTTTGACATCCCCGCCGGCGCTAAACGCCCGCCCCGCTCCCGACAAAAGGACGGCCCGGATATCGGGATCCTCTTTTGCCCGCTGGATCGCTTCCATCATCCCTTCCAGCATGTCGGGACTAAAGACGTTTAGTGACTGGGGACGGTTCAGTGTGACCGCTAATACATTGCCTTCCACCTGCAAAAGAATGTCTTCTCTACTCATACAAACACCCTCCTTCACGATTTATCCGCATGGACATCGGCTGCAGCTACTCCAATTCCAGAATCGGATCCCCTTCATTGACGAAGTCCCCCTCGCCTGCTGTGACCTCCTTCACCCTACCCTCGCGATCCGCCGTAATCGGGATTTCCATCTTCATCGATTCAATGATCGCGACCTCTTGTCCGTTTGCGACGGCATCTCCCTTTTTGACCAAAATTTTCCATACGTTCCCTGCCATGCTTGCTGTCACTTTGCTCATCCCAATCCCTCCATTTCTTCACACAGATACAGATATAGATTTTGATACCGCTGACGGGGTTTAAAAACCGGTTGGCCAATTTGCCAGCAGCCGCTGACTCTTCGAACCGTTCTTCACACATGCGTATTCCAGCGACTGGCAGAGGAATTTGCGCGTGTCCCGCGGGTCAATCACATCGTCGATGTAGTGCTTGGCCGCCGCTTTATAGGGCGAACTGTCGAAGGACCACAAGTGGAGTAATTCTTTGCGCTCCTCCGAGGGATTTTCGGCATTCATCAACTGTCTGCCGTAGACGACGTTAATGCCCACCTCCGGTCCGGTGAAGTTAATCTCGGCTGTTGGCCAGGCGGCGACAAAGTCAGCCCCCATCCCCGGACCGCACATATTTGCGTAAGCCATTCCGATCGCTTTGCGCACGATGACAGACAGCTTGGGGACAGTGGAGTAGGCCAGTGCCTGATTCCATACCATGATCTTGGTCGGGATCTTCTCCCGCTCACCGACACTGCCAATGCGGAATCCCGGTGTATCAAGCAAAAAGATCAAGGGGATATGGAACGAATCACATAAACAGATAAATTCCGTCGCTTTGTCACACTCATCGGGACCGGCTGCCCCGGCACTGTACAGCGGCTGGCTGGCGACGATCCCGACGACCCTGCCGTCCAGCCGGGCCAACCCGGTGATGAGCGCGCGGCCAAACAGCGGCTTCAAGGGGAAAAACTCCTGGTCATCAACGATCGAGCGGATCAATTTGGTCATATCGTAGGCGCGGTTTCTTTTCGTCGGAACGATCTGGACTGCGTCGTCGATCCTCCGCCAGGGATCATCCTCCGTCCGCTTGAAAGGCGGTTCTTGTTGGGCATTGAGCGGCATGTAAGAAAAAAAGGCCCTCATCTTGTCGATGCACTCCTGCTCGCTTTCGGCGACGTCATCATTCTGACCGGTCACTTCGGCATGGAGCTTCCAGCCGCCCAAATCTTCTGCAGCAATGGTTTCACCGGTGGCCACCTCAAGCATTCTCGGCCCGGCGACTGCCATGCAGGTGCCCTTCACCTGTACGACATAATCGGAGGTGACCGCATGCCAAGTCGGCGCTCCAAAGCTGTCCCCCATAATTCCCAGGATGCCGGGCACCTGCCTTGCCGTCATCAAGCCGTCCCGCGTTGGCAGGCTTGCGCTGATCCCGTCAGACCCCATCCCGTCCGGCATGCGAAGTCCGCTTCCTTCCGCCAGTTCAAACACCGGGAGTCCCCGTTTGACGGCGTAGGCTTTTACTTCTCTTGCCTTTCGCTTGGAGACGTGACCCGTCGCCCCTCCGAAGACCGTCTTGTCCATGGCTTGCACCACCACCGGACGGCCCGCCACTTTGCCCAGCCCGCAGATGAGTCCGTCAGCCGGGCTTTGCTCCTCATGCCCCGGCAGATCAGAATGGTTAAGCAGGCCAAGTTCCATAAATGTCCCCGAATCAACCAGCATCCCGATCCGTTCTCTGGCGGTGCCGCGGCCAAGACTATGCTGCTGTTCCACCTTTTGTTGGCCGCCCATGATTTTCGCCTGTTCCTTGCGCTGCTCCAGCTCTTTGATCAACTCTTCCAAAGCTCTTCCCCCTTCCTCATCGTCGCGGAATCCGTCCGCGCCATCAATTAAGCAGCTTCTTCAATTCTGCTTTTTTCACTTTTCCGGTCGACGTCAGCGGAAATCCATCGACTAATGACGGGAACTTTATAGACTGCCATGTGCTGCCGGCACCATTCAGCAAGCTCTGCTGCAGAGACTGCCTGTTCGCAATCTTCGCGCAGCTTGACGAAAGCGACGGGAATCTCTCCCTTCTGTTCATCCGGTTTCCCGATCACGGCGCTCCCTTCAATCGCGGGGTGACGGCTGAGCAGCGCTTCGATCTCGGAGGGAAATACGCTCATCCCGTTTACTTTTAGCATTTCTTTTTTTCTGCCGAGGTAATGTAAAAACCCCTCGGAATCGATCATGCCCATATCGCCGGTATAAAACCATCCGTCCCGCAGCGATTGGCGGGTCGCCTCCGGTTGATTCAGATACGACCTGAACAGGGAAGGGGAACGGACGACGATCTCTCCCTTTTCCCCCAGCGGTACGAGTTCTTTCGTCTCGAAATCAACGATGCGCAGTTCCGTGCCTGGGACCGGCAAGCCGCAAAATACAGGCGGCTGGCTGAGCAGATCCATGTCGTCTGCCTGAAACCCGTTAGTGAACGTATCCGCCGTGTGGGTCTCCGTCATTCCGTAAGCTCCCTCGCGGATCGAGCAGTCCGGGCCGGTCAGCTCTTTCCAGCGCTTTCGGTATGCCGGGTCCAGCTTCTTGACGAATGACATGGCTGACACCAGCCGAACACTATTCAGGTTGTACTCCTTGACGCGGGGGTGTTCCATCAGCTCGACGACATTGTCTACCACGGCACTAAAATAGTTGACTCGGTAGCGGTCGATCGACGTCAAGACGGCATCGGCGTCCCATCTGGTCAACAGAACGCATGTGTTTCCGTTAAAGACAGGCCCGATCAGACCGCCGTTCTCCCCCGAGATCCAGAAGATCGGCGTGTATACCAGGTTTACATCTCCAGGCTGGTATCCGACGTTAAACGTCCTTATGCAGGCAGCGGTGTAGAGCATGTTCCTCTGCGTATGCTCGCATCCTTTGGGCAGTCCGGTCGTTCCCCCCGTGTAGTTCAACGCTGCCGTGTCATCGAGGGCTGCCTGATTGTCAGGATAATCAGGCAGCCGCTCGGCGAGCGCAGCCATCAGGTCGATTGCTCCCGCGGTATCTGCCGTTCCTGAGAGCAGGCTCCTGTGGACCGGGATCGCAGGGTTTTCCGGGAGAAAATCAGCCAGGCGGGTCGTGATGATTTCCCTCAGCCGCGTCTGGCCCATCACTGCTTTTACAGCAGCGTGCAGCACATCCAACGTGACGATGACACTGGCCTCGGCATCCTGCAGTTGATGGAGCAGTTCCATTTCCCGGTACATGGGATTGATCGGTACATGGACACACCCCAGTTTCAGAGCGCCGTAAAAGACAATGTGGAATTGCGGACAGTTTGGCAGATATACCGCCACTTTGTCCCCCTTGCCAAGGCCGAGCTGATGCAGCAAGGCGGCAAACTGATCGCTTAACTCGTCAAGCTGTTTGAAAGAAAGCTCGTTTCCGTAGTAGATAAGTACAGGATCATGCGGCTTTAGCTCGGCCCACTTCCGCAAATAATCGGGTAACGGAATTTCTCCAAACGGATAGCAAGGCTCTTTCGGAAGGTGACGCGGCCAATTCTTTTTCCATAGCTGATGAAGGTTTGCAGCGCAGCTGTCTGCATTCACATTCGTTTCCCTCCTGACCTGAATCAACTAACCAGTTACTAACCAGTTAGTATGTTATGAAGTATTTTTCATTATATTACGATATTTCAAATGATTCAAATATTTTATCGCACTTCTCTTTAAAATATATTGTTATAATTTTCTGAATAAATTATAATACATACTAACCGGTTAGATAGTAATTGATATGTTAGGGGAGTTCAAATGAAAAAAGACAAAATGAAGCTGATACTCTTGTTCCTGTCGACTGTATTCCTGCTTCTTGCGGGATGCGGCGGCCAACCCGCTGCAAGCGATCCAGGCCACGCCGAATCAAAAGTCAATGCCGATCAGGCAAGCAGCGGGCAAGGCGGAGAACTGACGATTGGCTACTATGCGGATATCAGCAGCTACGACCCGACATTGGCGGCATCAGGCGGGGACCACAGCCTGTTGTATTTTGTGTACGAAAGTTTGGTCAATTACAGCCCGAATATGGAGCCTCTCCCCGGACTGGCCAAGTCGTGGGAACAAAAAGACGACAAGACCATCGTCTTTCATCTGCAGGAGGGCGTTACTTTTCAGGACGGAACCCCGTTTGATGCGGAAGCCGTCAAATTCAATATCGAACGGGTCAATTCTGACAAGTCTATTCTTACCGATCTGAAAACAGTCGAATCCGTCGAAGTCATCGACCCGCTGACAGCGGTGTTTCATCTCAAGCAGCCCGACTCCGGGTTGATCCTGTCCCTGACAGAGCGGGCCGGGATGATGGCAAGTCCTGCGGCGGTGAAAAAATACGGCGACGACTACGCCGCCCATCCGGTCGGAACAGGTCCCTACAAGCTGGCTAAACGGGTGCCCAACAGCGAAATTCAGCTGGAACGCTACGACAGGTACTGGCAGAAGGGAAAGCCGTCCCTGGATAAAATCACCGTCAAGATCATGCTTCAGGAAAACACCATGATCAATGCGTTGAAGTCGGGAGAAGTGCAAGTCATCGCCCCAGTCACCCCGCAAAACATCCAGGTCCTGCAGCAGTCGCCCAATATTGCACTGGACATCAGTCCTTCCTTAAACTTCCAAAACATGTTTCTCAACACGTCCAAGCCTCCTTTGGACAAGCGGGAAGTGAGGTTGGCCATCCAGTACGCGCTTAACCGCGAACAGTTGGTGAAGGCGCTGCAATTTGGGCAAGGGGAGCCGGCTTACAGCCCTTTTCCCCAAGATCACCCTGTATTTGATCCAGCCCATGTGATTCCCTATGATCCCCAGAAGGCGAAGCAGTTGCTCGAGGCTGCCGGCGTCTCCGGCGTTACACTCGACATCATCCTGAAACCTGACGCGTTCAGCTTGCGGCTCGGGGAGGCCGTGCGGGCTCAGCTCGCCCAGGTCGGCATCAAGGTAAATTTGCATCCGACAGAAGTGACCAAACTAACCGAGGAGTTTTTCAAGGAGTTCAAATATCCTGCGGCCATCGCCCGAGCTTCCAACAGGCCCGATCCCAATCAGATCCTGCGCCTGTACTACGGCGGCAGCAGTTTTTACAACCCCGGGAAGCACGCGAATCCCGCATTTGAGGCGCTGCTGGAAAAGATCGCCGCCACGACAGACCAAAAGGAAAGGGCAAAGCTGATCGGCGAAGCGACCCGGATCGCCATGACAGAGGATGCCGTTGGGATTCCGATCTTTTTCGAACCGATGATCGTCGCGATGGATAAAAAAGTGAAAGGATTTGAAGCAAATCTCATCGGCAAGCCGAAGTTTCAATTCCTCTCGTTTGAAAAGTAGTCGACTGGTTGTCTTCGGCACCTATGTCACTACAGGACGCTGCCAGCTAGCCGTCAAAAACAGAGACGGCCAACCATTCACCTTCACAGCTCGATGACAAATGGTTGGCTGTCTTGCTGCAAGCAGCGGATCACTCTTTGTTTAAACACCTGTAGTTTGATATTCCTCATCGCCTCTTCAACGGAAAAATAGCCGACATCAAGATGTTCATAAGAGCAGGCGAGCTCGCCGCTGACTGGTTTTCCCTGAAACAAAAAAACACAGGTGGACCTGGCCAAATCCTGTTCAATTCCGCATAGCCTGGTCAATTCAATCTCGATTCCCGACTCTTCCTTTACTTCCCTGATGGCTGCTTCCTTAATCGGTTCACCTGTTTCTACATATCCGCCGGGAAACTCCCAACCCCTGCCGTGCGCCTTTACGAGCAGTAGTTTATTTTCCGGATTGATCACCATAACCGCGACGGCCAATTTCTGCTTTGGTATGTCCATCAGCCTCACCCCCTTGCCAACCGCCGTTTGATCGATCAGCTTCCCGCGCTTGGATCAAGGGATAAATCTGCAGGGCTGCCCGGTTCCAATGAGACTCGTCATCCACTTCACACCAAGCCAGGTCATGCAGCCTCTGTACAAATAATTTGACGTCCTTGGAGATTCCGATCAGCGCATTCTCGTAATCTAGCGTGGATGCGGTTGGCAAAATCTTCGCTACATACCTGCACAAGGCTTCAAAGGCAGTGTAGGAGAGTTTCGTAATCCCCACCAATTCCGCATAAATGCTGCCCAGATCTTCGGCTCTTTTGGACAGATTGACGAGATAATGGTCTTCATCTGTTTCGATAAAGACTTCATCTCCGGAATGAGTGAATGTGCTTGCCAAAATAACGTCCTGCCGCTCTTCTTCCAATAATCTGCGCAAAGCCTTCTTTTCATAGATCAGATCTGACTCAAGCAACAAAAAGTCTTCGCTGATATAATCCTTTAACTGATAGAGGGTGTACATGCTCCCCGTCGATTCGTAACGTTCATTGCAGACACATTGGATTTGAGGATATTGAGAAGCGAGATGTTCGTACATTTCGCTGACATACCCCGTTCCGATGACGATCTTGTCAATTCCCGCCTCCAGCAGTTTGGCGATGGAATGTTCGATAATAGGCTTTTCATCGATGATCAAAAAACCTTTCGGGCGGCCATTTGTCCTGCTGCCCAGCCGCTTTCCCATGCCTGCAGCGACAATGACCGCCGTCTTAATGATTCCGCCACCTGTCCCCCGGCAGCTGCTGAGGCTGAAGCCCTGCCCCGTCTCGTGAAGATCATGGCCCATCCGTTCCCGCCCGCCGCTGATCGGGTAAAAGCTTGCTCTTTAAGCTGATAAAGGACTCTCTCATCATCACCCGGTAGGTAACCTTCAACAGAATCATCGCGTTTTCATCAAGGTGAGGCTCCAAAATCTTGAAAATCTGCGAACCGGTCTCACAAAAATAAACGCGGTCCTCGCTCATCCCCTGTCTCAAGGCACTAAGACCGATTTGCTCCGCTTCCTCACCAACGACGATCAACAGGTCAAGATTGGTTTCGGCCGCTTTTTCACCCATTTTCGCATATTGTTCCTGCGCGTATTCACTTTCACCCAGCTGCGGCATGAAGCCCAAGAGAGCGATTGTTTTCCTTCCCTGAGAAATATCTTTCATCACTTGCAGCGCAGTGGCCATGGAGAGCGGAGAAGAATTCCATGTATCGTCTAGTACCGTACAGCCGTTGACACCGGTCTTTACCTCCAAATGCTCCTCCACCTGTACAAAGCCGGCTAATCGATGCAGGGCTGTTTCAATCTTCACCCCGATACACGACACTGCTGCGACCGCGGCAAGAGCATTGTACACATTGTGCTCTCCGTAGCCGGGAACGTAACCCTGATAAGATTGGCCTTGATGCTCCAGCTCAAATGTCATCCCGCTGTCTGCATAGCTGATGTTTTTGGCGCGAAAATCGGACCGTTCCGTTTTGCCGAAATAGACGACTCGCTTCAAACCGCTGACATCGATCACTTTCTTGATATTTTCATCATCGTCATTCAGGATGAGGACACCGTTTTCTGGATCGAGTCCTTCCATGATTTCCGCTTTTGCCATCATATACTCCTCGGGTGTTTCACAACCGGCCAAGTGGTGCACGTCGATGTTCAGTAACAGGCGGATCTGCGGCTGGAAGTACCGGCAGGCAGTGCTCAAATAGCCCGGATGGACGACCGGTATTTCAAAAACAGCCACGTCCGTGTGTTGGTCGATTTCGAGCATGTATTCCACATTGTCCCAAATGTCATTGATGCTCCTCCAAGTAGCGGTTACGGTATAATCTTCTTCCTCGAGAATGTGCCGGATCATTTCTTTTGTCGTCGTTTTGCCGCAGGTTCCTGTGATGCCGATTACCGGGATCGGAAAAAGGTTTCGATAGTACTGGACGAATTGCTCATAAGCTTGCTCTATCTGATCAACCTGGATGAGAATGATCGAATCCCCCAAATCAGTGCAAAGCTCCGGTTGATCTGTAACAATCGCGACTGACTGGTAAACTCTCCAATACTTTCCATGGATTGGCTCTCTATCCAGATGGAAGACCAAGGTATGATCGTCGATCTCTTTCTTTGACCAATCGATTACGTTTCGTATCATCGGGTTGCCGGACCCGTGAATGACGCGGCCGCCTATTAACTGAACAATGTCACGTAACGGCAGGCTTTTCACCTCAAGTCACTCCAATCCAATTGAATTTTACGTTGCTTCCTGTCACTACCGGTCAGTGATGCTGTCTGAATGAGCAACGGAGCTGCGAGAGTGCGCAACTATCCAGTCTTGTCTTACCCATGGTTTCGTCTCATTGCATTGTATGGAAAATGCATCAAATTTCCTGTGTATGTATCACGGTTCAATCAACTATTTGTCGTTGTGTAGCTTGCAGTCTAAACAAAGCAAAAAAGGGCCCGGAAAGGCCCTTTTGCCTGCCTCCTCATCACGGTTCATGGAAACGGATGGGGATGTGGGTTGAGCTGCTCGGGCGTCAGCGGCTGCTTCGCATACCCAAGTTCAGCCGGTACGCGCAACACCCGTTCCAGCCCAGTCAACCGCGTTAAGTGATAGCCAAACGTCATCGGCAGCATCCCCGGAATCAGCACTTTCACGCAATGCAGTCCGTTTCGCAGGATTTCCGGGGAAGTCTGGTCGACCACGATCACATCGAGGTTCAAACGGCGAAAGGCCTGTAGAAGCCCCTTCAGGTCATCGGTCAAGTCCGGATTCCATGCTTTCTTTTTATATTCCTGGTCAAATGTTCGCAGCGGACGATTTTCACCCAGTAGGAAGTGCAGGCGTTCTTCCGCTTCCGGCAAGCTGTACAGCATCGAGTGATCTTCCATCTTTTTCACCAAGGTTGGATCGTCCAGCATTTGCCTATACGTATCGCGGTTCGCCTCAAATTTGTCGTTAAGTCCAATCAGCATGCTGGCCACCTCATAGATCGAGCCTTTTACCGCCCGAATCGGATCGGGGTGGGCTCCGGCCGCGCAGATCAGATTGACCCCCTTTTTCTTCCTGTTTTTTCCTATCGTCCAAACGCTTGGAATTCCATGCTCCAGCGTGGCGTTGTACAGATACAGATCATATCCCGCTACCGCCCGCACACGCTCAATCATCAAGTGCAATTCCGGGTCGTTTGCGGAATCAAGGTCAAGGCGCGGGAGAGGCAGTTTTGCATACCAGGGAAGCAGGAACGCATCTCTCTCCACTACTTCCAAAATGCCGTAGAAAATAGCCTCCTCCAGACTTCCTCCCAGCGCGCAGCCGTTGGAGGTTTCATAGACGAAGCCGCGACCGCAGCCCACGCTGTAATAGGCGAGCAGTTCAGGAACCAGGATCGGACTCTCTTGTGATAAAGAATACCCCCATACCCAATCCATGACCGAGTCCGGAGAATACGACGCAAACGGAAAATCGGGTAGCGCGTACTGTTCTTTCGAGTGCAGCCCCACCTTCACAGGATCAAGCGCCTGTTCTGCCAGATTGCGGTAACTGTCGCGGATGAACGTCCGTTTGCCGCGGGGCGCCATTCCGCAATACCGCTCTAATGCTTCCAAAATGGCGGTAAGCTCGCTTTCGGCATAGGAGAGAGTCCGCCCTGCTGTCCCCTCGTCCCCGATGAACAGCGGCAGATTCACGCTCATATCGGCAAACGGGGAGATGAGATCGCGCATTTTCCCATTGATTAAGCCAGTCCGATAATCGAGATAATCGTTGAGCAGGCCTTCCTTCAATTCGCCCATCGGACGGCAGCGGTAGCTGTCAGCGCTGACTTTGGGGCTGGGTTGCAGAGTGATTTTCGCAGCGATCGCGGAATCGACGGGCAATTGACCGCATAGGCTGCACAGCGGGTCAGGCAGAATGAAATGGCGTGAACACGTTAATGTTTTCAGGTTGAACAAAAATACCTGTCCATCCGACAGAGGCTGATTGTCTTGCAGTACGTTTTGCACCTCACCCTCGATCAGATGAGCCATCTGCAAGAGCCCTGTGCGGGAAGCCCATAAATCACGCGGTATCCCGCCACGCTCATTCAGGTCCTGCCGCAGTTTCCAAGTTTCCTCGCGATCCGGTCCAGCCATAAAGTGCCGTATATCCGCACACTGCGTGCATCCTGGTGTACCCGGGCGAACCAAAGGCCCGACGATGCCTTCGCCAAATAATACGGAGCCGCGGAGCCAGGGGACTTTCGCTCGCTGCAGAATTTCTGCCGCCTCATGATAAAACGCCGGATTCCACCCGTCGTGCAGCACCACTGCCAGATCAATCCCATCCCGCACCCCTGCCTTCAGATCACGCTGGCGCTCCACCCGGCACTGGGCAGATAAGGATCGGCACACATCGTCCGCCAACAGTCCTTCGCCGACAACAAGCACGACAGCGCTCATCGCGTCCCCTCCTCTCGTAACGCCACGCCGAAAACGCCTGCAAGCTCCTCTTGTAAAAACGGTTCGATTGCCAGATCGAGGAGCATGAGCCGCTGATTGTTCTTTTTCAAGGTCTGCAAGGCTGACTGCAAAACGTCAGGTCGAGCCGTCTCTTCATATGCGGGGAAAATCGCACCATGCTGCACCTTTTCTGAAAGAAGCACGGACGATGCCTCCAAAGCCTCGCTGCCCATACCTGCCGATTGATTTTGCGCCTTCGTCAGAGCATGCTGCAGCGCTTTTCTCAGCGCTGCTGTCACATGCAGGCCAACGCTGCCATACCAGCGGTCGTTTGTCCCCACCCAAACGACCGGAAAGCCTAAGACTTCAACGCCTAAGCCGATTGTCGGCGCTCCTTGCAAGGTGGCGAGCGCTTCTAAATAAAACCGGCAGCGATCATCTTCCACTGCGCTTGCTTCCACCGGAAAAACAGTTGGCTTTTCAACCAGCTGTTGGTTGGCCAACTCCTCAGCCAAACATTTTTGCAGCCCTCGGCAGACGGCTTCTGCGACCGTTTCTCCCGCTCCCACGCCAACTCCGGCATATCCCAGCGGCACTATCATCCGTGTCACGTACGCTTCGATTCCAGCGAGACCTGCATCCCGCCGCGCCTCCTCATGAGTCAGGCCCGCGCAGACTACATCCGGCAAGAGCTCTGCCGGTCCCCGAGAGAGCGGATCAACCGCCTGAACGCGGCACAGAGCCAGCGGCAGCTGCTTCATATCACCTTCATCCAGAATATGGAGAATCCCTGATTCTGCCGATGTTATCGAGCTGAAAAAAGCAAACAAACGATTCGTCTCGCTTCTGTCGGAACTCGTTTCGAACAGCAAATGAAGATCTTGAATCTCTTCGGGCGCTTTCTGTCCGGTCACCATGGGATGCGGAATAAAGGAATACCAGGTGCCTTCCCATGTCTCCAAATCAAGCAGATAGAATGTGTTCTTCCATTCCGACTCGTACACTTCAGTTACCATTTTTATCCATTCAAATACAAGCACATTGGCCAGCATGGCTCCGGCCGTGGAAGAGAAGGCAATCCGCTCTGAATCCTTGCAAACTGCAGATCGGTGGATGCGACGCAGTGCGGACTCCCAACACCCCTCAGCGTCCGGATGCACGAGCGGACCAGCCAAACCGGCTTGAAACAAGCATATGGCCGGGGCAAATACTTTGCGCTCCTCCCGGCAAATGGCATGAAGCATGCGCAGTTCCTCAAGATCTCCCTCCTGCGAGACATAAAAGATCGAGTCAAACGGCTTTACTGCCTCCCGCCAAAAGCCCTCTTTCTCCCGCTGCAGCGCAATCTCCCTGATCTCCACCTCCGGGTCGGATTTGCGGGCATCGTCGGCAAGTTCCGCCAGCTTCTGCCGATCGGTCGGCATAGATTCGGTCAGCAGCACATGAAACTTGGGCAATCCCGATTCAAGCAAGGCCGCAACCAACGAAACAAAAAAAGGCCCAGAGCCGATCGCCAAGACTTTGGACTGACGGTATGTCTCAAACCGGTACACACCCGACCCGCCGAAGCTGTCCAAAAATTCGATTTGCGCTGCGTAGGTTTTTCGCACCTCCTCTGGCAGTTGATGCGGCCTGTCTCGGCTTACATCCTGCGCGAATCCATTTTGGTACAAGCTTTCGGCAATCTCGTATACTCTGTCACGGTATTCATCCGGCAATCCATCCGTCAGCTCGTGCAAGGTGTGCTCCCCGTTTAATACCGGAATCAGCTTTTCGATCCACTGATCAATGGCGCTGCCTTCCATACGAAACGACCCCAAGTTATTCCGAAAATAGACGCTGCCTTTCGGGTCAGGGAGAAAAAACGTGTCCCCTTTCACTTTCAAACGCGTTGAAGGGTCTAAACCTGCCATTTCACTCCTCCATTCTCAGATGTTGCGTATGCCATCACTTTCACTGATATCCTATGTACTCCTCATTGTCCTTCTTGCCTATTTGTTTCTGAAATCCGAATGGAAATGAAAGAACCCCTGCCAGCCCAAATTTCTGCTGTGTACAGGGGTGACCCTTTGATTTCTTGCACCCATTCAAGAAACGAGCCTACCTTTTCCTCAAAAACCGCCGCACCGTCCACAGCGTTCACCACAGCGGAAGCAGCTCTCACCGCACCGTCCGCCACAGCTGCACCGTCCACCACAGCTGCATCTTTCGCCACATCGACCACCGCATCGTGGAGGATCATCGCTGCTATCGCATCCGCAGCTCGAAGACCACATTGCGCTCGCCCGGAAGTCACCAAGATGCAATCCGCGGAGCTCTTTTTTAAAATCACCCATTTTGACAACCCGCCTCTTCAAAATAATGTATAGAGTACTACTAGGAAAACACCTGCCTGCCCAAATTTTTGCTGTGCACGGGGGTACCCTTTCTTTTCCTTATCCTCAAAAACCGCATCTGCCGCAAAAACCACACCTGCCGCAAAATCCGCACCTGCCGCAGAATTCCCCGCACCTGCCGCAGAATTCACCGCATCTGCCGCATCCACCGCATCCAGCGCATCCAGCGCATCCACCGCATCCACCGCATCCACCACAGCGGCAGAACTGTTGAGGATAGCTTGCCATTTCATAGGCCGAGGACGACATTTTACCTGCCCGGTAGTCACCAAGATGCAATCCGCGGAGCTCTTTTTTAAAATCGCCCAATTTAAAACCCACCCCCTAAAAAAATTCTAGGTTACTAGGCATCATAGCTATATCTGCTTTAGATATATGAATCATTGCCAAATGTCGGCACGACGCAGTTACCTATTTTCTTAGATTTCCGCGAAAGTCGGCCTGCTTGATGACTCGATCGATCCGGTTGGCCTCGGTCTTTTGGATCGCGATAGAATATATCCATAAAAAACGCCGAAAACCCTTATCATAAAAGGATTTTCGGCAAGAGAACAGCATATGAACCTCACTCTTAGACTCTCTAATTTTTCAGGTATTCTCTCAAACGCTGCAGGGCTTGTTTGGACAGCCGATGCAGCTCATGCCTGTATTTCACACACTGCCACAACAGGATAAAGGCGGCGCATCCCAGCAGGATGCTTCTGGTGAGCGAATGTGCGGAAGCGCTTTGGATGAGCTTCCAATTGGGCCCCAGCTTGTTTCCAAGTGTGACGAAGGTGAGCACCCAGACCAAGGCACCACTGTAAGAATAGAGTGCGTAAACCCGAAACCGTATGTTCAGAATGCCCGCGATATACCCGGTAAAGTGCCTTAGCCCCGGTACGAAAAAAGCGATAAACATGACCTTGTTGCCGTATTTTTCAAACCACCGGGAAGCTTTGGCAAGCTTTTTCGGTCCCAGTAAGAAGCGGGACCCGTATTTTTCAAAAAAGGGACTGCCAAACTTGCGTCCGACGCAGTAGGAGAAGGTTGATCCCAGTATGGTTCCGGAAACGGCTGCCAGCACGCATACCGCCCCATGCAGCTGTCCTTGATAGGTCAGGAAGCCCGCATAGCTCATCGCAAGCTGGCCGGGAAATGGGAGGGCGATATATTCGAGTAAAAGGCCAATAAAAAGTACCCAATAGCCGTACCCTTGAAACCAAGCTGTCACGGATTCCAACACGTTTTCTCCTTCCTTCAGCGGGGGCGCCAATATACGATCAGCAATACTCTTTATATTACCTTTTTTCACCCCATAAAGAAACGGCTGCAGACTGGCTGCCCCCCTTTTTTGCTTCTGGAACCGTATCTGATCGCTCCCTGATGGAAGCCTCGATGGATATAAAAAACAGGCCGCTGCCCGGCGGTTCTTCGCCTGGTTAGCGCCCGTTTTGGGTTGCAAGTGCCAAACCTTCGTCACCCATGCCTCACATCGTCAGATTCCTCCGCGAACATACAGGACTTGGCCGGTGATGAAACTGGACTCCTCCGAGACGAGAAAGAGGACGGCATTGGCGATATCAATCGGCTTGCCTGTTCTCCCCAGCAGCGACCGCTCTGCCGCTGCCTGTTTAAACGCTTCAAATTCGCTTCCGACCCGCTCCGCCGTCGCCTTGGTCATATCGGTTTCAATGAACCCGGGGGCGATCGCGTTTACGTTGATGTTGAATTTGCCAAGCTCGATCGCCAGCGTCCTGGTAAATCCCTGCAGGCCAGCCTTCGCTGTGGCGTAATTGAGCTGGCCGCGATTGCCCAGCGCTGAGGTGGAGCTGAGATTGACGATTTTGCCGTACCGCTGCGGCACCATGTACCGCTGGGCCGCCTGGGAGGCGTAAAATGAGCCTTTCAGATGTACGTTCATCACCGTATCCCAATCCTCATCCGTCATTTTGTGAACCAGATTGTCCCGGATCACCCCGGCATTATTGACCAGAATGTCAAGACGTCCAAACGTGTCGACTGCTTTCTGCACCATCTCCTCGACCGACTGCCGCTCGGTGATGTTGCACGGTACGGCAATCGCCTCGCCGCCGGCCGCTTTGATGGCCGCCGCCGTTTCTTCGCAGGCGTCAGCTCGGATGTCGGTCACGACGACTTTTGCCCCTTCTTCCGCCAGCCGGCCGGCCGTTGCCGCCCCAATGCCCCTCCCTGATCCCGTAATAATGGCTACTCGATCTTTTACTCTCATATTCATTCTCCCTTCCGTTTCACATCCCGATATTCCGGGCCGTGTCGTTTCATTGCACTGCCGGCATCGCGTACTCGGCATGTCCCCGGACTGCCTTTGTTCCTCCTTGCGTGGCAGCCCATACCTCACAGGAAACGATCTGCTTGCCCGCCTCGACCCGGGTCTCAAGCACGCGGCCTTCGCAGGTGATCTCATCTCCGGGGCGGACCATTCCCGTAAACCGGACACCGAATGTCCGCAGCTCTCCTTCGATACCGATGACATCTGTCAAAAGTTGGCCGACAAACGCCATGGTCAGCATGCCATGGGCGATCACACCGCCTAGTCCCGCCTCAAGGGCAAACTCTTCGACGGTATGAATCGGATTGAAATCCCCTGAGGCCCCGGAGTACATGACCAATTGTGTTTTGGTGATCGGCGGTTTCGTCAACGGCCCGATCGTCTCGCCCGGTTGAAACAGCTTGTTTCCCATCGCCATCCCCCTCCTATCCCCGGTAGATCGTCGTCATCTTCGCGACGAACGCAGTCTCTCCGGATTCGTTGACGCCTTTTTGCTCATGGACCAAGAATGTCATCCGCCCCAGCTTTCCTTCCTTGTCGTAGACATCCACCAATTTCGTCGAGCAGTACAGCACATCGCCGGCGCATATCGGCTGGAAGTACCGGAACTCCTGCTCGCCGTGAATCAACCCTTCGCGCTTTATGGTGAAATCAGGGATGGCACCGTAGTCGAAAGTGCGGCTAAATGTCGGCGGTGCGATGATCCGTCCGTACCGGGTGGTCTTTGCGTACTCCTCGTCGCGGTAGATCGGATTTGGATCTCCGATCGCATCGGCAAATTTGCGGATGGCCCCTTTCTCCACTTCGTTTTTGACAGGCTTTGACTCCATTCCGACAAACCGTTGAAACAACTCTGCGCTCATCCAATTCCCCCATTCCTCGGAATTTTAACTGACCGGTTAGTATGTAGGCATAGTAGACATTACTATTATATTCAAAAATATCAGTTAATTCAAACATTTTCGCGAATTGGTCTATTTTTCGGAAAAGAAAGCTGCTATGATACTAGTTGGGCTTCTCTTTTTTCTGTAGAAGGAGTAACAGGATTTGAACATCGGATGGAGATCCGGGGGCTGGTTGTCTTTGACAGCTATGAACCCTATTATAGAAAAAAAGGAGTGGAGAAAAAGTGGAGACGAATTATCTGCAGGAACTGAAACATGACTTTTCTGACGTACCTTTTTGGCGGCACGTCGGCTGCGTGATTGAAAGCATCGAAGAGGGGCAGGCGGTGCTGTCGCTTGCCATCCAGCACCACCACATCAACGGAAATATGACCCTCCACGGGGGCATGTACGCCACCCTGCTCGACAACGCGATGGGCCTTGCTGCCCGTTCCCTCGGCGAGCGGAAAGTGGCCACGACCAACATGAGTATTCACTACCTCGCAAGTATTGGCGAGGGTACTATCTACGCCCGGGGCCGGGTGGTCCATACGACCAAGCGGACGATTACAGCCGAAGCAAGAGTGGAGACGGCAGACGGCAAATTGCTGGCGATGGGGACAGGCAGTTTTCGCGTGCTTAAATGAGAGCTTTGCCTGAGGCGGCAGCCCCCATCCTTTCACAGGATGAGGGGCTGCTGTGCTATGGTCCGAGCAAACCGGGAAGCCACATGGATATCTGCGGGACGTAGGTGATCAGCAGCAAATCTGCCACGAGCAGCAAGATAAAGGGGAAGATCCCGCGAATCAGATGCTCGAGTGAAATTTTGGCGATCCCCTGTACAATGAACAGATCGAGCCCGACCGGCGGGGTAATCAATCCGAGAGCGAGGTTGACCACCATCACCAATCCAAAGAAAACGGGGTCGATTCCCGCTGTTTTGATCAACGGCAGGAACAAGGGCGTTAAAATCGTGATCGCGGCAGATGCGTTTAAAAAACAACCGGCGATGAACAGAATGATGTTGATCAACAACAAAATCATGTACTTGTTGGATGTGACCCCCATGATCAGAGCAGCCAATTGCCCGGGGATCTGTTCTGCGGTCAAGAGCCAGCCAAAAAGATTGGCCGCAGCGATGATGAACACAATCATCGCTGTCGTGATTCCGGCGCTCATCAGAACCTCGGGCAGATGCTTCCACTTTACATCCCGGTAGACAAACATCCCGACGAACAGGGCATAAGCGGCTGCGATCGCTGCGGACTCTGTCGGGGTGAACACTCCCGAGCGGATCCCTACGATGATGATCACGGGAAGCAGAAGCGCCCAGATCCCTTCTCTCAGAGCTTTTCGCAAAGTAGTCAGTTCAAAAGCGCCCCCTTGATCGTCATACCCCCTTTTCTTCGCTGTGAAGTAGTTCATGCCCATGATCGATAACCCGATCAAGATTCCCGGAACGATGCCGGCTGTGAACAGAGCGCCGATGGATACCCCCGCTGTCACACCGTAGACGATCATCGGAATGCTGGGCGGGATGACCACGGCGATTGTACCGGCCGTTGCAATCGTCGAAGCGGCAAACGCCTTGTCATATCCTTTTTTTTCCATAACAGGAATCATCATTTTTCCGACTGCCGCCGTATCGGCAGCCCCTGAACCGGAGATTCCGGCAAAAAACATGCTGGCCAGCGTAGATACTTGGGCCAGCCCCCCTTTCAGCCACCCTACGCACGCGAATGCGACATTGGTAATCCGCTGGGCCATCGACCCCGCCATCATCAGCTCCCCTGCCAGCATAAAAAAGGGAATCGCCAGCAGCGGAAACGAATCCACCGCAGTAAAGAATCGCTGCGCAACGACAGTTAACGGGATCGGCACGGAACTGAGCCCGACCCCGCCAATCGCCGCCAAAGACAGAGAGATGGCGATCGGAACGCCGATTCCCATGAAGACAAACAGCAATACAATCACCGGCAAAACCATCCGGACCCTCCTCTACCCGATTTTTTCCGCCATAGCGGGCTCTTCTTTTCCTCCTTCGCCAACAGCTTCCCCTAACCTCTCCTTCCGATGCAAATGGACAGCCCCCATAAGCGATGCAAACGAATGGATCAGGCAAACGGCAGAACAGAGCATGATCGAAGCGTACATCGCCGACATGTTGAGATGCAGCGAAGGAGACAGCTGCCCATTGGTGATTTTCGCCATCTCGATCCCTTTAACCAGGAGAACACCGAAAAACGCGGAGTTAAGCACTTCGACCGCGAGACTGCATCCCCGCTGCCACCGGGAGGGAAAGAAATTCGTCACGATCTCCACCTGCGCATGACCTTTGCTTTTGTACACGACGCCGATTCCCAAAAAAACGATCCAGATAAAGAGATAGCGGATGGCCTCCTCCATCCAGGGAAAATTCAACGCAGCCAGATTGGCCTTGGGCAGCACATTGGCGAAAAAAGAACTTTGCAGGGCATACCGCGAGAACACTTGGTAGATCGTAGCCAGAAAAGCCAATCCCATAAAAGCGATGACAACGTATCGGGACAGTTTGTCGACCCATTGGCTCAGCCTGTTTAGCGATGCTCTCATGTGAAAACCTCCCTTGGGGAAAGTCGGGGAAGGACAGAGCCTTCCCCTGTCAGTTCGTGTTTCTGATTTTTTCGATCAGGTCCTTGCCAATGGAATCCTGCATCTCCTGATAAACGGGTTCCACCGCTTTGCGGAAGGAGTCGAGATCCGGATGTTCCTCCACCGTCATGCCATCCGCTTTCAATTCCTGCAGGAACTTTTCTTCCGATTCCTGGGAGACTTGCCGCTCATAGGCTCCCGCTTCTTTGGCCGCCTCTTTCACTACCTGCTGCAGATCGGCGGGCAGCTGCTCGAGGGCCGCCTTGCTCATCAGGAAAATAGCGGCATCGTACGTATGAGCATTCAGCGTCAAGTACTTTTGCACTTCCTGAAATTTGTTGGTTGCGATTTGAGCCAGGGGATTTTCTTGGCCGTCCACGACTTTCTGCTCCATCGCGGTGTACAATTCGCCGAAGGGGATCGGAGTGGGTGTTGCACCCAGAGCGTGGACGAAGGAGATGTAGGCGGGCGACTCCTGTACGCGCAGTTTCAACCCTTTTGCATCAGCTGCGGTTTTGATCGGCCTGACATTGTTGGTCAGATGCCGGTACCCGTTTTCCCAGAACGCCAAATTCACGATCCCTTTTTGCAGCAGGTCGTTCGATAATTCTTGGCCGATCTCGCCATCGAGAGCTTTGATCGCCTGCTCCCGGTCGCGGAACAGGTAAGGCAGGCTGAGGACGTTTAATTTAGGGGCAAAGTTGGCGACAGGAGCAACCGAGCCGACGTGGAACTGAATGGTGCCCAGCTGCAAGCCTTCGATTTGGTCGCGGCCGTTTCCAAGCTGGCTGCTGGGAAAAATGTCTATCTGGATCCTTCCCTTTGACTTCTCCGCGACGATTTGTTTAAATTTCTCCGCCCCCAGTTGATAGGGGTGTTCTCCCCCCTGGAGATGCCCCAGCTTAAAGACAAACTCCGGCCTGGCGGAAGCGGCGATTGCCTGGTCAGAGGCCGCTTGCGGAGCGCCGCCGCAGCCTGCGATGACCAAGATCATGCTCATCAGAAGCATTCCGATCGTTACTCTCACCATCTTGATCCCCCTTTATTGTTGTTCACGTGTAAGCAGCAGCTTTTTGGGAAACGCTACCTCCAGCTCTTTTCCCAAAGCGGCCAATTCCTCTTCGACCTCTGGCGGCAGCTGGATTCCTTTGGATACCCGTTCTGCATGCTCCTTTGCCCTGCGCTCACCGGGAAACAGGATTTCTTTCACCTCGGGCATCCGGGGAACCGCTTTCATCTCTTGCAGCAAGACGTTCATCAGATGGGTAAAATGCTCCAGCGGCATAAATTTCTCCACGTCAAGCAGCAGGAAAAAGTGGCCCACATTCGCTCGCCCGCCGTCATCGTTGTACAAATTTTGGACATGCGGCCCAAAAGCGGCTCCGGACAAAACCCCTGTCAGCACTTCGACCGCAAGGGACAGAGCGTAGCCCTTGGCCCCGCCTGCCGGCAGGACAGCACCGGCCAGTGCCTCCTCAGGGTCTTCGGTTTCCTCTCCGCGAGCATTGATCGCCCACCCTTTAGGGATTGGGTGTCCCTGTTTGGCGGCCAAAATGATTTTCCCCCTGGCGACCACGCTCGTCGACATGTCAATGATCACCGGCGCCTCTGTTCCCGTGGGAAATCCGAAAGCGATCGGATTGGTCCCGAAGAATGCCCTCGCCCCTCCCCACGGGGGGATTCCCGGCGGAGAATTGGTGAAGACCATTGCAGCCAGTCCCTGGTCGCATGCCATCTGACAGTAATAGGAAGCGGCCCCGAAATGATTGCTGCCTCGAACCGCGACGACTGCCGCTCCGGTCTCCTTGGCGATCGCTATCCCCTGCCTGCAGGCGTGAACGGAGACGATCTGCCCCAGACCGTTGTCTCCGTCTACCAGCAGGACGGACTCACCCGTTTTTTGCATCGCAATCGCAGGATTTGCTTGAATCCTCCCTTCCTTCATCCGTTTCGCATAGATGGGCAGCCGGCTGATGCCATGGCTGCCGGTGCCCTCCAAATCAGCCCGAATCAGTGCATCTGCCGCGACGGAAGCGTCTTCCCCGCCTACTCCCAGCCGCTCGAATACAAGCCTGCAAAACAACTTTAATTCTGCCGCAGTATGTGTCATCGTTCGTTCACTCACGTTCGATTTGTTTTTGGCGAATGATTGATTTTTCCACGCTGTCCAAATGGTCCAGCATCAGCTGTTTGGCTGTGTCTGCGTCTCGCAAAAGGATCGAATCAACGATTCTGCCGTGCTCTTTGATCGATTGCGCGGCCCGGTCCGGAATCCGGATCGATTCGTTTCGCGCTTCGCCCAGCAGGTCGATGAGATGCAGCATGATGCGGTGCAGAACCGAGTTCCCGGACATGCGGGTCAACGCGAGATGAAACTTGTGGTCCAACTGGGCCAGTCCCGCATAATCCCCTGACTTGAGCGCCTGTCTGCTGTCAGCCAACATATTGGTCAATTCTGCTTCGCATGCGGTATCTACATGCTTGATGGCCCATTCGACCGCTTGTGTCTCCAAAACCTTGCGAATCGCAAACAGCTCGCTGATCTGGTCATGTTTGACGAAAAAAGCCGAGGTGATCTTGGCAAGCTGGGTATCGGCGTCGGCGACAAAGACGCCGTTTCCGTGCTTGATGTTCAGGTAGCCTTGAGCGGCCAGTATTTTAAAAGATTCCCGGATCGTGTTCCTGCTGACATTCATCAGCTGAGCCAATTCCCGTTCGCCCGGAATTCGTTCACCGGGAGCAAACTTTCCTTCATCTATCAACTGTTTCAGATAATCGACGACAGTGTCTGAGATATTCCTGCGCTCTACTCGAAACGACTCGAACATGTTCTCACCTGTATTCTCCTTTACCGAACCTGACAAACGCTTGGCTCTCCCCGCAGCACTCTCCCTATCTCCTCCGCGATCAAGACCGCTGTCCTCGTCTGTGATTCTTCCGTTACACCTGCGATATGCGGGGTGACGGTCACGTTTTCACAATGCAGCAGCGGATTGGCAGGGTCGGCAGGTTCTTTTTCCAACACGTCCAGCACGGCGCCGGCAATCGTTCGCTCCGTCACGGCCGCAAGCAGAGCGGCTTCGTCAATAATGCCGCCCCTGGAAGTGTTGATGAGGTATGCCGCTTGTTTCATTTGCTGAAATTCTCGCGTGGACAACATCGCTTTGGTCTGGGACGTCAACGGAACGTGGATGCTGATGTAATCGGATGTCTGCAGAAGATCAGCGAATGAGACAAGTCCGATCCCTGTCTCGGCGGCGGGAAAATCAAACGGCGTGACAAAGGGATCATACCCGATCACCTGCATGCCGAATGCCAGCGCCCTTTTCGCGACGCGGTGGGCAATCTCGCCGATTCCGACCAGCCCGACTGTTTTTGTGTACAATTCCATTCCCGTAAACCGCTTGCGGTCCCAGTTTCCCGCTTTGACATCCCGGTTGGCTGCATGCAGGGGACGGTTTGCCGCAAGCATCGCCGCCATCACGTATTCCGCCACGGAAACGGCATTGGCGTTTTTGGCGTACACCACTTTTATGCGCAGGGCACCGGCGCTGTCCAAATCGATATTATCCAGTCCGACGCCGAGCCGGCCGATGACTTTCAGATTGGATCCGGCCTGCAGCAGGGCGCGATCCACCCTTGTTTGATTGCGCACGATCAGGGCGTCTGCCTCCCTCGCTTTCTGCAAAAGCCGGACTTCATCTCTCCACAGCGTCTGATCGTAGTCTACCTCGGCGTATTCCCTGATTCTGTCAAGCCCTTCCGGCCAGATGAACTCGGTTATCAACACTTTCACAGGAAGCCACCCCATCCTGGCTGTGAGGCAAGGGAACCCGCCTTGCCTCACGTTTTCACAACGGTTTTGCTGATATGACTATATGCTGACGCCCACGCGATGGATCGCAAATCCGGTCTGCTCGTGCAGGATTTCGCTCTTCGTCAGCTTCCCGCTGCAGGTTTCCAGCACTTCGTCGTAGATGAGCTCTCCGGCCTGTTCGATCGTCAGCTCATCCCGGAAGATCCCGCTCAGATCCAGCTCCATGGTGTCTTTCATCAACGCAAAGGATTCGCTGTTGCCGGTGATTTTGATCGTCGGCATGATCGGGTGTGATATCGTATGCCCTCCGCCTGTGCTGAAAACGAGGACCTGTGCGCCTGCAGCCGCAATGCCCGTAATCGATTCGCTGCCGTGGCCCGGCGTGTACATCACGTAGACGCCCGGATCTTTTTGCGTGCATTCCTCCGCATATTCCAACCCGTTGATGATCGGAGCCGATCCTGACTTCATGTAAGCGCCAAGCGATTTTTCCTCGATCGTGCTGAGTCCGCCCAGGATGTTGTCGCCGGTCGGCTGCGATCCCCGGATGTCTTCGCCGCTCGCCAGCGCCCTGCGCTCCAGATGCTCAATGTAGCCGACGATTTTCTCTCCGACCTCTGGGGTGACGGAGCGCTGCCTGATGTACTCCTCCGCCCCCATCAGTTCCATGACTTCCGCCAATACAGAGCGCCCGCCTTGGGAGATGATTTTGTCGGAGCAGACCCCCAGGGCCACATTGGAGCCAATGCCGGAGCTGGTGTCGGACGTGCCGCAGTTCAACCCGAAGAGCAGATTGGAGACGCTGACCAGCTCCCTTTTTTGCTTGGACAATTCGCGTTTGATGTACAGGGCTTTTCGCGTCGCTTCCGCCGTCGCCTCAATCGCACCGCCCGCCTTCCTGATGTTGACGACTTCAACCGGCTTTCCTGTCTTGGCGATTTCGGCGGCGATATCCTCGGCCGTACATCCTTCTTCCCGGAAGTGATCGATCACCACGACCCCGCCGACATTTGGGTTCTTCCCCATGCCGACCAAGGTTTTAAACGTCATGCGCAGGTCCGGCCTCACCTGGCAGCGGCCGAGAGGATGGGTGATCGCGACAGCTCCGTTGATGGTGGCGGCCACCCGTTCGGCAGTGGAGTTGGCGTAAATCGTGCCGGATAGGATCAGAATGGTGTTGCGAATCCCGACCGACCCATTCGGCCGGATGTATCCCCAAAAAGTGTCACTCATCTCAAAGCGCCTCCTTTGCCGTAGCCACCTGGTACAGATCTCCGCGGCCGCGGTTGCTTTCGATATTGTGGATGTGGACGTGGTCGCCGACTTGGATATCCGTCAATGCCGTTCCGATACTCAGTCCGTATTTCCAGATCGTGTCGCCCTGGCGAATCGGGCGAACGGCGATCTTGTGACCGTAGGGAATATCCTTCAGAATCTCAATGGATTGAATCGCTCCGTCAAGCTCCATTTCCACCACCCGCCCTTTTGCCATATTCCTGCTGATGACGGTTCCGGTGTTGTCCTTTGGACTGATCACGTGAATCTCTCTTGCCATGCCGAGGCCTCCTTTATTGTTTTTCTGTATGCATTGGTCGGAGTTGCGATGGTCAAATGCTCCAACCAATTTTGCCTGAGCCTATTAAAACACCGCCGTTTGAATTTAGACAATAGTTTCCGAATATTTTGATTTATTGTAATATTCAATAGGACAAATTGGGATTCCCAATGATCACGATCCCTCTTCCTGTGTTATTGTTACAAAAAAAGGCAGGGTGATTTGGCAGTGAACCTCGACCATTTGAAAGTCTTTTATGTCGCGGCGATGAAAAGAAACTTCTCTGAAACGGCAAAAGTGATTCACCTTTCGCAGCCAACCGTCAGCCAGCAAATTCAGCAGCTGGAATCAACCCTATCGGTAAAACTATTTGAACGAACGACGAAATCGATCAAATTGACAGATTCGGGAAGGGTGCTCTACGATTACGCCGAAAAAATTTTGCAGCTGGTGGAGAAAGCAAAGAGAGAGCTGCACCTGCTGTCCCAGTCGATTCACGGAGACTTGCAGATCGGGGCCAGTCTGACCATCGGCGAGTACATCCTGCCTTATCTTTTGGGGAAATTTTCAAAGGAGTACCCCAAGATCGACCTGCTCATGAAGACGTACAACTCCACGAAAATCGTCGAACTCCTGGAGAACAGGGAGATCGATCTGGGTTTTGTCGAAGCGCCCGTCTCGGGTAAAATCCTCTCTCAATGCCCGTTCCTGGACGATGAATTGGTGGTGATTGCATCAGCACTGGAGCCTGACCCTAGGCTTGAAAACAGGGATTGTATCACAGCCGAGGAGTTGTTCCAGCTTCCCGTCATTCTCAGGGAACCCGGGTCTGGAACGAGGCAGGTCATAGAAAATGCGCTCCGCCAAAACAACCTTGATCCTGGGAAACTGCAGGTTGTGCTGGAATTGGGGAATACCGAATCGATCAAAGCCACCGTAGAATCCGGGTTGGGTATCTCTATCATCTCCCGGTCCGCCATTCAAAAGGAACTGAGGTTAGGCAGCCTGAAAATGATGAAGATACAGGGGATCCATCTCCAACGTTTTTTTTCGATCGTGTACGACAGGAGCAGGGTCATGCCTGTCCATGTGGAGGCTTTCATGCAATATGTACTGAAGCATGCGGATCTCTTGGGGCATCAGCTGCGTTTGCAAGGCGCGGCGGCGGAACGCATGTGTCAAAGCGGCGTCCAAGTCGATTTTCACCATGCGATCAAATAAAAGAGAGAACATCTCAGACCGAGATGCTCCCTCTGTTCGTTTGAAGCCGGGTTCTAGCTGACCAAAAATCAAGATGCGAGATGCGGAAGAAGCACCCCGGCAACCTGCTCAGCGGTTGACGCTTCTTTAATGCTTTTGAGCAGAGAGCCGTTCGACAACACGCCCATGATGTTCTTCAAAAGTTCAAGCTGCTTTTGCGGATCGGCGATGGCCAGCAGCATGACCAGCCCGACATCCAGTTTCTTTTCGGCATCTCCCATCATGCCAAAGGATACCGGTGTTTCAAGTGTGGCAATCGCTATACCCGATTCCTTGACATGACTGCTGTCTGTATGGGGAATCGCGATAAACACTTCTTTGCTCGGCAGTCCGGTAGGATACTGTCTTTCACGTTCCACCACCGCTTCGCAATAGCTCTCCTTGACTATATCGTGAGCCAGAAACAAATCGCTCAACTGCTTGATAACCTCTTCTGCGCTGGCTGCTTTCGACTGCAGCACGATAAATTCGGGACGTAACATCGCAACCTCCTCTTTAGTAAACCACCTGGTTTTGCCCGCGCCCAGACTTGCTCGTTCATGCGGCCGCCTGGAAGCGGGACGTCATCCCATCTGCGGGGCCTGCTCTTGGTTCGGCTCTTTCTCTGAAGTGCTGCCGTATAAAGCGCTGCGTTCCAGATAGTCCACAATCGCTGCTTTCTTTTTCTTGAACAGCGCGTAAGCCACAGCGTATATCGCCAGGACAACGCCAATCCACAGCCAGGATTGCGATAAAAAGGCGAGGAAGATCAGTGCCGTTACCGGCGAAGTCAAAATCCCGAAGCTAGTGATGAGCAGGGTTTCCGCCGGGATGGTGACGCCGACCCCTTTTGCCACTTCCGTAAACAGGGGCGCCGTATAGGTAGCCGCGTACAGCCCGATGCTGAACCAAATGGCTCCGATGATGACAGATTTGAAAATGTTGCCGTTGGTAATCGCGACGACACCCTGGATCATGAAGGGCAGCGCGATCAAATCGACCAGCGGCAGGACTTCATTTCCCGGCAGGATCAGCGCCAAGACGACCATGATCGGGATGAGCAGGATGCCGGAGGTCAGCGTTGCCGTCTCCCCGTACCCCATCGCGTCATTTACGCCCAGATACCACTCTCTGGATTTGTCGCCGGATTTGCTGTTGGATTTCTTCAGATTTTTCTTGGCCGTCTCCGTCAGCGGAAGGAACGCCTGGGCAAAAATGCTGGATACCTTTGGAAAGATCACCATGATCGCGCTCGTCGCAATTCCGACAGTGGCGATCTGTCCCCAGGAGGCCAGTTGGCCCAGATTCGTCAGATTGCCCAAGAGCCCGAGCAAAAGGCCCAAAATCAAGCCCAGGGAGATCGGTTCCCCGAAGATGCCCAGCCGCTTTTGCAGGGCGTCCGGACTCAGGTTGATTTTGCTGGCGCCCAACTTGTTCAGCACCCAGTTGAGGGCGATGGCGAAGGGAATGCTGCCCACGTGATGAAGCTGGACGATCGTGACGCGCGGATACTGAAAGTACGTCGACCACCTCTTCGCAAACAATTCGGAAAAGAGCAGACTGTACAGGTTCAGCACGATCATGCAGGCAATCGCCAGGAACATGCTGTCGGTGATCAGGTACACCATCGACCCCCAGACCATGTAAGAGTAATTGTTCCACAAATCGCCCGGCTGAAAGACATTCGTCCACTTGATGGCAAACAGGAAGATTTGCAGCACGAGCGCAAGCCCGAGGAAGATCATGCCTACCCGTGTGGAATAAGCGACGATCGCCGTGGCTTGCCAACCGATGTCAAAGACGGGAAGGCTGACCCCGGTGCTTTTTACCATATTTTGGACAACGGGCATGATAATCGGAATAAAGGCATTGGTCAACAGGTTGAAGCCAAACAGACCGATTCCGGCATAAAGCGCGGAATAGAGAGCTTTTTTCACTTCCACTTTCATCGCCAGCGAGATGATAAAGATGACGACCGGAACAAAAATGGGAGCGCCAAACGTGTCAAAAATATCCTTTAACGTCTGCAGAAACATACGGGTTGACTCCTCTCAGGGCCGTGGTTTAGTTGGCTTCGCGCGCCTGAATTTGCGCGATCACGCTGCGTACTTCTTCCAGAAACTCCTCTTCCTCCAACCCCGTCAGGAAACCGACGCCGTTGATGACCGGGATGGGGATGTTGTCGGGAACGGGAGTCGTATTGACGACGAAATCGTAGTTCCCTTGCTCCACATGACTGATGACTTGGGTCGGTTTTACTTCCGTTGTGACGATTTTGATCCCGTCCGCCGCCAATGCTTCCTTTAATTTTTGCGCGACCATGGTCGAACTGACGGTACCGGAACCGCAGACTGTCAAAATTTGAATCGTTCTCATGTTACATCATCCTTTTCTTTTCCCTATTTTTTGAAAACAAACTACGCATACACAACGGCATTCTTGATCGCCAGGCCCTGCGCGTGGGTGCGGATCGCCTGCTCAATCTCCTGCAGCCGATACTCTTCATTGACAAAATCGGATGCGGAGATGACGCCCCGGCAAATCAGGTCAAAGGCGGCCTTCACATGGCGCGGTGTCGTATGGAACACGCCCTTGATCGTGATTTGCGAATAGTGCAAAAGCTTGGTGTCGAAAGTGACGGTCGTTCCCGGCTTGGGACCGCCAAACAGGGTGGCAATCCCCCCTTTTCTGACCATGGCGACAGTCTTTTCCCACAACTCGGGAAACCCGGCTGCTTCAATGGCGACATCCGCTCCCCGCTCCTCTTCGGTATAAGCTCGTACGGCTTGGACCTGGTCGGAAACATCGCGGATGTCGATCGTCACCTCTGCCCCCAGTTTTCGCGCCAGCTCAAGCCGCTTCGGGTGCAGGTCAGTTGCGATGACGCGAGCGCCGCACAGCGCCGCCAGGCGAATCAGCATCAAGCCGATCGGTCCTGCCCCGTTCACCGCTACCGTGTCGCCGAGCTTAATCTCCGACTGTTCGATGCCGTAGAGAGCGCAGGCAAACGGTTCCGTCAAAGCGGCATCCTTAAAGGACACCTCGGGAGGGATGCGGAAGGTGTTTTGGCTGACGATCACTGCCGGAATTTTTTGAATCTCGGCAAAAGCCCCCAGGTTAAAGGTGATCCGATCGCAAAGCGAGTGCTGCCCTTGCTTGCAGAAATAGCAGATGCCGCACGGGGCAGAGTTGTGGGCGACGACGCGGTCCCCGACAGCAAAGGGGGCGCCTTCGCCAACCGCGATCACCACGCCGGCCGATTCATGTCCAAACGGCGCAGGCGGTGTCCAATAGGGGTGGCCGCGAAAGAAAGTCTTCACATCCGTACCGCATGTCAGGGTTACCCGATTTTGCACAACGATTTCACCCGGGCCGGGAACCGGGGACGGACGTTCCTCAATCCTCACATCCTCCGGCCCGTAATACATAGCAATCTTCATGGCAGACGCTCCTTTTCCTTTCGTCCTCGATGCCCTGCAGCCAATTTTTGGCGGCGGTGGGCATGGCAAGAATGTGATCATAGTTTAACTTGATTAATCCGATGAGTCAACTATGAATTATATCTATGAGATAAACAAAAGAAAAAACGCTCAGCCGCGGGCGTGAGCGGTTAGCGTTTGGATATCGGTGCGAAGTTTGAGATTTTTGGAGCTTCCCATTATCCTCGAGATGGATTCATCATCGTATCGATATTGTTCGATTCGGGATCGAAGCGGAAAAATACGTCCCGATCCTCCATTTCCGTATAAAAGATCAACTTGCCGTCTTCCCAGAAACGAGTGTGCACGGTCTGGGGCATACTGCCTTGAATGTGCCGGGACAATATCGTTTTTTGTTCTCGCTGCAGATGATAGACGACAACATCCTCCTTTCCGTCTATTTCCATTTCAATCGCAATATATTTTTGCTCGGCATCGATTATCATCATCGTTGAATACGGGACATCTGGAAATGTATCTATTTCTTTATATTGTTTTGTTGCGACATCATAACGGATCAGGCTCAGTTCTGCTGCCTCATCTTTTTGCCGTTTTAAGGTAAACCATAACGTTTCCGTCGATTCTTGATATACGATGTTGCAGATCTCCCCATTCGTCCAATTTTCTTTCTTGGGCAAATCCTTTAGCTCCAGTACTGGTTGCGGTTTTCTATCACCGTTTACTGTCATGTATATGCCCTCTCCCCATATGCTAATGACGAGATTGACTTTTTCCTCCATATTGTCAATCCTGTATCCTTTCGGCCCCTCTGAAAGAAAGTAACGTGTTTTGCTGATTTCATAATAAGGCTCATAATAGGATAAATAAGTCTCGGCATCCACAAACTGCTCTCTATCAAGTACGCCGCTGTCTAGCAGTTTGTATCCGATTTGCCGGGGGTTCGTTCCTTTTAAATATCCCGGATCGTAGCTGAAAAAGGAATGAGCGTAATCTTCGTCCCGATAAATAAGCGCTTGTATCGACCTCGCTACGATGTCTTCCGGTGTCGATTTCGATGTTGAGATTTCGAACCGCGTCAGTTTCTTCCATACCTCATTCGTATGAAATACCTTATACACAAACAAGGTGCGATCATCCCGGCTCCATGTCGGCTGTTCGAAAGTATATCGAGCCTGCTGCTTCCCTTCGATCATTTTGCCTGTCTGTTGGTCCCAAGCGTCAGAAAGCTGGTTTTCTGTCAGTTGTTTTTTCGTGTTAAAATTTGTATCCGCTATCCAAACGTCTTCAAGCAATGGATCGCCTTGCGATTTGACGTAGGCCACATAAGAGCCGTCATTAGAGACAGCAGGATATTTTCCGGTATCGAGCACTTTTTCCTCTCCGCCGCTCAAGTTTTTGGCAATAATCTGATTGTCTCTTTCAAAAAATAGTGTATTTTTACCTGACACGTAAGCGGGATACGTTCCCTCTGCTACGTTGCGAATTTCTCCCCGTTTTACGTCCAACTCTGCAATTTGCCCAGGCAGGCTCACCTCTCCTTGCTCATTTAATTCCGCCCTTTTGACAAAGACAATCCGCGTTCCGTCCGGCGACCAAGAAGGCGTTTCAAAAAAGCCCTGTTCCTTCCCTCCCGGAAGCAGCAGACGGCTTGTCTTGAGATGGATCTCATACAAATACAAGCTTCCCTCCTGCACATAAACCAACTGCTTCCCGTTTGGAGAGACCCGAACAAAACGGATGTCACCGTCCGCCAGTTTATAAAAACCGTTATTTCCGTAAGCATATAATCCTTTTTCTTGTAACGGAAAATAGATGACTCCCCCGTATTCTGCCACCCCTGCGCTATTTTCTTTGCCTAATTGTTCTATCAAGGAAAATTGATTGGAAAGCTGAAGGGAGGCTGCTTCTACTTTCGGGATAATCTGTTCGGGCTCCCATACCGTTCTATATAAAACGAGACATAACAATGCCGCCGCAATCCCCGTCCATCGTAAAAAGTGTTTCTTCCCGGGTTTACGAACAAACGAGTTGCGAAGTTTTTGCTTCAATTCTTCGTTAACGGGAAGACCCTCTTTCAGTTGTTTAACGGTATCATTCCATTGTGATTCGTTCATCTTTCACCCTCCATGCAACGGTTAATGAATTGTGCCATTTTTTGTCTAACTCGTTGGGATTTCACTTTTAGCCATGGCTCTGTTTTACTGAGCATCTCGCCGATTTCTGCGTATTTCAAACCGACGATATACTTCAGATTCATCAGCTCTCTCTCATCCGGCGTAAGGGAGAGCAATGATTCCTGTAAACAATCGTTCCTGGGGTCCGCCTCTTGGAAAAACATCGAGACCTGCGTATAGCCATATACTTCCGGATCGTGTCCATAGGCTACTTCTTTTCTTTTTCGGTAATAATCGATCACCGTATGGCGGGAAATGGTCAGCAGCCATGATTTCAGATTCGATGCTTCTATGTTTTCGGATTGAAATTTCCGGAACGCTTTGCGAAATATTTCGCTGACGAGATCGTCCGTATCCCATCGATTCCCTGTTTTAAACAGGACAAAGCGATATACGTCGCCAAAATATTCATCATACATCGCTAAAAAATTCTCGTGCACGAGAAAATCCCTCCTTCATGAACAATAAACGTTCAAAGTTGCGAAAAGTATCACTTGAACACAAATTATGGCAATGTGTAATTGATCATCAGATGACGAAGGAGGGTTATATGATCAGGAAAAGTGAGAAACATTTATAAACGAATTTCGTCAAAATAGAAAGGAGTGAAAATGTGATGAAAAACTTTAAACTATTTATTTCTCTTGTTTTACTTTTGTCATTATTACTCCTATTTGGTTGCAGTAATGTCACAAAAGATAATCAAGCAGAAGATAATCAAATGAAATTCGATTTAATAGCAAGTGAAAAAACTTTGCCTTCTCACTTTCATGAAATAGCGTTTAAAAGTAAAGAAACACCTTTTTTTCAGTATTTAGTAAGAAAAGTCAATGACCAATCTGAATTTGAGGATACATGGAATTTCTATGCATTTGAAAATCAAACACCGAGCATAGACCTTAACGAGAAAGATGTTTTTTTCATTGGAGTTTATGAATCTGGAAGTTGTCCTTCCAAGATAAAACATATGAAACTAAGCTCGGACAACAAAACCATGACAGTATCCTTGACAGAACCAGACGGTGCTTGCACTTCTGATGCAACACCGAGAACATTTGTAATCCAGATTGATAAAGAAATATCCAAAGAGATAGAGAGCGTAGTTATTGTCCAAAACGGAGTGGAAACAAGCATACCGTTTGAAAACGAAAAATTTGGATCAAAGGGAAACTCCCTATAACAAACAAGAGCGAGTCTAGCGGCTGATCTCCGCCAAAACTCGCTCTCTCTTCTTTATTGCTGCCCGATATCACTGCTTATCTACATTAATAAACGGCATCGCTCCGCCCGTTACATTCGGCAGCTTGCCGTCCCAACGGCGAATCGCTTCCAGCTGCGCCTCGATCTGTCTCAGCTGGATCAATTCCGGCGTGACTTCCTGTTTCTGCAGCCGCAGCGCCTCTGCCTGGGCTTGTGCTTTGGTGATTTCCTGTTCTTTTTCAATCTTGATCCGCTCAAGATCAAGCTTCGACTTGAGGGCCTGCTGTTCGGCAATTTGCTTTGCCTCGATGGAACGGTCAAACTCTTCGCTGAATTTGAACTCTCTGATGTTGATCTCGTCAAGGAGAATATGATAGGCGGAGAGTTTTTCTTTTAACAACTCCTTCACCTTTGTGCTGACTTCAGGTCGTTTTGAGATTAATTCTTCTGCTGTGTATTGGGCCGTGACAGCTTTCAAGGCTTCAGCGATGGCTGGATCGACAATGCGCGCTGTATAGTCCATGCCGACTTCTTGGTACAGCTTATTCACGTTGTTCGCATCGAGGTGATGATTGACCGCGATCGTCGTTGCGACTGTCTGCAAATCGCGCGAAGCGGATGTTTGACTCGACTCCGATTTTTGGACCCGCACTTCCATGGGGATGACCGTCTGAGCAAACGGAATCTTAAAATGCAGCCCTTCATCAAAAACTTGAGGCTGAACGGCGCCCAATTGCAGGACGACACCCCGATGTCCGGCCTGGATGATCGTCACGGATTGAAAGATCAGCAGTCCCGCCAACAAAGCCACGATAATCGTGATGATCATCTTTACGCCGCCGGATTTCGGAGTCATTTTTGTTACATTATTTATTTCCATTTTTCCTCCCCCTTTTCTCTACCATTAGGACAGTATACTCGAAATTCCCGAACGATTCAAAACAAAAAAAACATCAACCCCTCACTACAGAAGGGTTGATGGCGTGAACTTGCTTACATCAACAGATTGGGCAGCCAGAGCGATACAGCCGGAACGTACGTAATGATCAGAAGCAGCAGAAGAAGTACGACGTAAAAGGGGAGCATTCCCTTTAAAAACTCTTCCAGCTTCACTTTGGCGATGGAACAGGTGGTAAACATCACCGTTCCAAGCGGCGGAGTCAGCGTGCCGATCGACAGGTTGAACAAAAACACCATGCCAAAGTGCACAGGATCGATTCCGTACGCTTGCGCCATGGGGATCAACAACGGCGTCAGGATAATGATCGCCACGTTCCCCTCCACGAACATGCCCAGTATCAACAAGAATACATTGACGACAATTAAAAATAAGAACGGTGAGTCGACAAAGCCGGTGATAAAACCGGTTGCCGCCTGCGGGATGCGCTCCCAGGTCAAGATCCAGCCGAACGCGGACCCGGCGGCAATGATCAGCAGCACCGAGGCAGTCGTCGACACAGATTCCCGGATGGCCAGGGTAAAATCGCGCCACTTCATCTCGCGGTAGAAGATCACGCCCAAAAACAGCGCGTACACGACAGCCACGGCTCCCGCTTCCGACGGCGTAAACATGCCGACGCGGATCCCGCCGATGATCGCCACAGGAAGCAGCAGGGCGAGGATGGCGTCCTTGGACGCACGGAACAGCTGCCCTTTCGGCATCGGGCCGGTTCGAATCGGGGCGTAGCCCTTCTTCTTGGCAATAAAATGAATCGCCACCATTAAAAACACACAGGTCAGTAATCCCGGCATAACGCCGGCCATGAACAGCTTGCCGATCGAAACGTTGCCGATGTACCCGTATAAAATCATCCCGATCCCCGGCGGTATCAGCGGCGTGATTTGCGCGGCAGAGGCGATGACGGCTGCAGCAAAGCCGGGAGAATAATTCCGCTTGACCATCTCCGGGTACAAGATCTTCGTTTGCATCGCCGCATCGGCGATATTGGAGCCGGACAATCCGCCCATCAGCGTAGCCAGCACGACATTCACCTGGGCCAGCCCGCCAGGCAGCCGTCCGGTTATCAGTTCGGCAAATTTGGCCAGCCGCTGTGTGATCCCGGTGTAGTTCATCATCGCCCCCGCGACGATAAAGAACGGCACGGCCAACAGCGGGATCGATTCGATGCCGCCGATCAGGCGCTGAACCAGGACCATTGGCTCAATGCTTTGGGCCAGCAAAAAGTAGACCAATACACTGGCGATCATCGAGACGGCAATGGGGATATTGGCCAGAAACAGCGCAAATAGTGTGATGACCGATACGGCGATACTCATTGTTCAACGCCTCTTCCTTTGTCAATTTTTCTCTTCGCTGCCCAGCGGAGCAGCATATGGACAGCAGCCAGTGCGCCTCCGATGGGGACGGCGATGTCGATAAAGGTATAAGGAAGACGCAGGATGGCCGTCAGCTTGTCCCAGGCGTGCACCGACAGTTGAAATCCGAGATAGACAAAGACGACAAGGAACGTGATAAAGGTGACGGCGGCGCGGAAATACGCGAAAAAGGTCTGGAGTCCCTGCGGCATTCGGGCCACAAAGAAATCGATGCTGATGTGCTCGTCCCGCTTGGTAACCGTACTCGTTCCGATAAAGGTAAACCAGACAAACAAGGCCAGACTTATTTCTTCGGTCCACTTCAGCGGGCTTCCGATGACGAAGCGCATGAATACGCCCAAGACCGTGACCCCGATAATCGCCAAGATCGTAAGGGATGCCAGGACGTCATCCGTTTGCCAAAACCATCCCTTCCTTTTATCCCCCATGTACATGACTCCCTTCCTGCCTGGTCCGCCAGCCGGCGGCAGCGGCTTCTCCGATTATTTTCCCTCTTGGATGATCTTCTCCACCTTCTCATGCAAGCCGGGACTCCATTCGCTGAACTCGCTGTAGACAGGTTTGACCGCTTCGCGGAAGGCAGCCTGATCCACCTCTGTGACCGTGACGCCGTTTGCCTTCAGGTCGTCCAGCGTCTTCTGGTCGTTTTCCGCCACTTTCTTGTTCAGGAACTCGCCCGCTTCATCCGCCGACTCTTCGAGCATCGCCAGGACCTCGGGCGGCAGCGTATCGATATACTTCTGTCCCGCCACCCACTGGATCAGCATTTTCATGTGTCCGGTGAGCGACACGAACTTGGCGTTTTCATACACCTTGGAGCCGTAGATGACGGGCAGCGGGTTCTCCATTCCGTCGATTACGCCCTGGGCTACAGCCGGATATACGTCTCCGAGCGGCATCGGCGTCGGGGTTGCTCCCATCTTCTCGATCGCCGCGATCTGCAGCTTGTTGTTCGGGACGCGAATCTTCATCCCGGCCAGGTCTGCCGGCGTCTTTACCTCTTTCTTTGCGATCAGATGGCGTTCTCCGTAAATCCAGTTTGTCGAAACGATGTGCAGCCCTTTGCCCTGCAGCTCTTTGTCCAGGCCGGTAAACCAATCGCTTTTGGTAAGCCGGAGCAGCTGATCGAAATCTTCAGTCAGATAAGGCGCGGAAATGATGCCGATATCGGGTGCGTAGTCAGCCAAAAAGCTGGCGTCGGCGATCTGAACCACGTTTCCTCCCAGCTTCCCCTGCTCTATTACGTCCGTCTTTGAACCCAGAGCGGAACTCGGGTACAGCTCCAGCTTCAGCTTGCCGCCGCTCTTTTCCTCGGCGATCCGTTTCCACTCATTGGCAGCCAGATCGATCGGCTCACCCGGTTGGTTTTCGTAGGAGACCTTCACCACATAGGTCGTGTCCTTCTCCTGATTTGTTCCGCCGGAAGCAGCCTGCTGGCCGCCGCCTCCCCCGCATGCCCCAAGCAGCAGGGCAGCACTGGCACATAATGCGATAAACACGCTTTGCTTTTTCTTCATTCTTCGGTCCCCCTTTTTTTTCTTTTCTTTTCTACCTCTTCATTTCCTCATCACGTTGGTCAGGCGTCCCAGCCCCTCGATCTCAATCTCGACTACATCACCGTCCTTCAGCCACACCTGCTTGTCCTTCGGGTACCCGAGAATCACGCCCTCCGGAGTGCCGGTGAGAATCAGGTCGCCCGGCATCAAGGTCATGTACTGGGAAATGTAGTGAACGATTTCATCGCAGGGGAAGATCATGTCGGCCGTGTTGGAATGCTGCCGGACCTCGCCATTGACGATCGACTTGATCTCCAAGTCGTTGGGATTGCCTACCTCGTCGGCAGTCACCAGCCAAGGACCGATCGGACTGAATCCGTCGCAGCTTTTTCCCAGCAGCCACTGGCTGGTCCTCACCTGCAGGTCGCGCGCCGAGATGTCGTTCGCATTGCAATAGCCAGCGACGTACGACAGGGCCTGTTCCCTGCTGACGCGCCTCGCTTGTTTGCCGATGACGATCGCCAACTCCGCCTCGTAGTCTACCTGCCCGGACTCGGGGAGCAGTTCAATCTCATCGCCATGGGCAGCCAGCGAATTGGCAAACTTGTTGAACAGCACGGGGTACTCTGGCACAGGCATGTTGGATTCTTCCGCGTGTTTCTTGTAGTTCAACCCGACGCAGATGATTTTGCCAGGCTCCGGTACGCACGGTCCAAGCTTCAGCTCCGATTCGTCCAGGAACAGCTCCGCTTCCCCTTCCTGCTCCATGCGGCGGACATGGGCAGACAAGGCCGCAGACGCCGCGTCTCCCCCCTGCAAAAACTGTCCGACCGTTTGGGGAAGGTCCGCTGTTTCCGCTCCGTGCCGCTGGGCCGAAGCGGTTACGTCCAGGACGCCCCGATCTGTTTTCACTCCCAGTCTTTGTTCTTCTTCCAGATAAAAGCTGAGCAGTTTCATAGTCAATTCCTCCGTTTCTTATGCCATTTTGCCAAACACGACGCCTCCGTCGATGTACAGCGGCGCCCCCATCATGAAGCGCGACTCGTCTGAGGCGAGGAACAAGGCAGCCTTCGCTACGTCTTCGGGCCGGCCCAGCTCGCCGCTGAGCTGCCGTTTCTTGATCGTGGACAGCGCTTCCTCGGGGTCGTCGTACGACGATTTTAAATAGTTCTCCACAAACGGCGTCAAAATCGTTCCCGGCAGCAGCGCATTTACCCGAATGTTGTACGGCGCGTAATCCACCTGCATGGATTTGGTCAAGGCCAGCACGGCCCCTTTGGTGGCCGAGTAGACGGCCCGCCTCATCAACCCGATTTCCGCGATGCAGGAGGACATATTGATAATGCAGCCTGCCTTTCGCTCCATCATGTGGGGCAAGATGTGCTTGCTCGGCAGAAAGACACCTTTCAGATTGACGGCCACGACTCTGTCCCACAGCTCTTCGCTGGTTTCATGGATGGCTCCCACGCCGGAGATCCCCGCGTTATTGAACAGAACATCGATGTGACCGCAGGATTGGATCGCTTTTTGCACCATGTCCGCCACTTCTGTTTCGGACGTGACGTCCGCCGGCAAAAAAATGGCTTTGCCGCCGGCGCGGCAGATCTCCTCCGCCGTTTCTGAACCGCTCTTGTGGCTGACGTCGTTGACCACGACCGTCGCCCCCTCACTGGCGAACAGGAGTGCGGTGCTTTTCCCGATGCCGGAACCGGCACCGGTGATCAAGGCAACTTTTTCCTTTAGTCTCATGAAAACCGCCTCATTTCCTTTTGGATTATCATGGGGAAAAAACGTGGCCGGCACGCCTTGAGAGCCGTTTGCCCAAATCGACGATTTCTTCCCTAGCCAGATCCGCCTTTTCCTTCCAAGCATTTTCCAGCATGGTAAAACTGACGGAAGCAATCATTTGGCCTTCATGGTTGTACACCGGAGCCGCGATGCAAAAAAATCCGGTGACGGCCTCCTGCTGTTCGCTCCCATAGCCTGCTGCCCTCATCGCCTGCAGCTGCGCCCACAACTGGTCCACATCGCCAACCGTATAGGGAGTCCTCGGCTCCAGATCGTACTCGGGATAGAGCGCTTTCAATTCGGGATAATCGAGGGCGGAAAGCTGCACCTTCCCCATGGCCGTCGCATAAGCTGGGAACCTCATGCCGGCATCTGTGGCAACCCGCAGCGGGCCGGGGCTCTCTTCCTTGGCCAGATAGATGATATCCCGCCCATTCCGCACGGAAAGCTGCAGGGTTTCCTGCACCTGCCGCACCGAAGCCGGAGCCTCGGCATAAAACGCTTGCAAAATGTGGAACTGGCGAAAATAAGCCGCGGACAATGCACCAATGGTCGGGCCAAGCGAATAGGTACTGTCTTTTTCCTTCACCACAAAGCCCAGCGACTCCAGCGTATGCAAGAGGGAGAACATCGAGCTTTTGTTGATGGAGAGAGCGTGGGCCAAGTCGATCAGCTTCATCTGGGACGGCTCCGACGCAAGCAGCTGAAGGATGTCGTTTGCCCGCTCCAACGCAGGTACCCAGTATTTCTTTTCCATGATCAACAGCGCCTTTCGTAACCAAGACTGTTGGTTTAGCATAATAAACCAGGTTTACTATTTTGAATACCCACATCTTACCACAGCATTTTTCCACAAAGCAACGGGTTCTTTCAAAAAAATAGTTGTATTCAAAAAACTATTGCAAATCGCGCTTTTCCTGAACTATCATAAGGGTGCTTGTTCTTATCCGATATTGTTTAACATTGTTCTGCATTATAAAACAAAATGCTCTGTATCAGAAAAGGAGGGGCCTCATGACTTATCGCGCCATCTTGATGCAGCCGAGCGACAACGTGGCAACCGCGCTTGAATCCATCCCGGAAGGATCCGTCGTAACCGTCGCATGCCAGGATGTTCAGCACAGCGTTACGCTCTTGGAAGCCATTGAATTCGGACACAAGTTTGCCGTCCGCCCCATTCGCGGCGGCGAGGACATCGTCAAGTACGGAGAAGTCATCGGCGTAGCCGTACGCGATATCCCCCCTGGCCAGCACGTACATGTGCACAACCTGGAGGGGAAACGCGGGAGAGGAGACAAGATCAGCCATGAATCATGAATCGAAGCAAACGCCCGTATTTTGGGGCTATCGCCGTCCTGATGGGCGCGTCGGCGTTCGCAACCACGTCCTGATTTTGCCCACGATCACTTGCGCGACACAGGCAGCCCGGCAGATTACCGAATTGGTCAGCGGAACGGTTTCCTTTATTCACCAGCACGGCTGTGCACAAGTAGGGGTCGATTTTGAGCAAACCTTCCGCACCTATGTCGGAATGGGTGCCAATCCCAATGTGTACGGCGTCGTCGTCCTCGGCCTCGGCTGTGAAACCCATCAGGCCCGCAGTGTTGCCGGGGAAATCGCCAAAACGGGCAAACCGGTGGAGGTCGTCTCCATTCAGGATCACGGCGGCACCCTTATGGCCATCGCGCAAGGAGCGAAAATCGCCGCGCAAATGGTGCAGGACGCTTCCCTCGTGCGGCGCGAGCCCTGCGATCTTGCCGAATTGATCGTCGGTACGGAATGCGGCGGTTCAGACGCCTGTTCCGGCCTGTCCGCCAATCCGGCTGTCGGCGTCGTCAGCGACATGATCGTGGACGGCGGCGGAACGTCCATTCTGGCGGAGACGACGGAGTTGATCGGGGCGGAGCATTTGCTCGCCAACCGGGCCGTGGACGACAAGGTGGCCAAGCGCGTCTATGAAGTAATTCACGCCATGGAACAACGCTCGATTATGATGGGCGTGGATATCCGCACAGGCAACCCCAGTCCCGGCAACATCCGCGGCGGCCTCAGCTCCCTGGAAGAAAAATCGCTCGGCGCAGCCAACAAGGCAGGCACCCGCCCGCTGCAGGAACTGATCAACTACGCAGAGCGGCCTGCCCAAAAAGGGCTGGTCTGGATGGATACGCCGGGCCACGACATCGAACAGCTTACCGGGATGGTTGCCGGCGGGGCCCAGGTGGTCCTGTTCACCACCGGCCGCGGAACGCCGACCGGCTCGCCGATCGCCCCCGTCATCAAAATCGCCACGAACACAGCCATCTTTGAAAAGATGGGCGACAATATCGATCTGAATGCAGGCACGATCATCGAAGGTAAGGAATCGCTCCAATCGGTGGGCCAGCGACTGTTCGACGAGATGCTGCAGGTGTGTTCCGGCAAGCTGACCAAGGCAGAGATCCTGAAACAGCACGACTTCGGGATTTGGCGGATCGGCCCCACTTTCTAAACCGGCTGCAAGGACCGGATCATAATTTTTGCGAGGAGGATGAATGATGAGGACAGATACAGCAGCCAAAACCTATCTCAACTACATTGGCGGGGAATGGTCTCCCTCCCCGTCCAATCAGGTGGATGCCAGCATCAATCCAGCCAACCGCCACGAGGTGGTCGGATACGTGCAAAAATCGACCGCAGAAGATTTGAACCGGGCCGTAGAGGCCGCCCGGTCGGCCCAGTCCGCCTGGCGAAAGCTGTCTGGCCCGGCACGGGGCGAATACCTCTACAAACTGGCGAACGCACTGGAGCGGCGTTTGGACGAAATTGCCGAAACGATGACCCGGGAAATGGGCAAAACGCTGCCTGAGGCAAAGGGCGAGACTGCACGGGGTGTAGCCATCCTTCGCTACTATGCCGGCGAAGGTATGCGCAGAGTCGGCGAGGTGATTCCCTCCACCGACAGCGAAGCGCTGATGTTTACCAGCCGGGTGCCGCTCGGCGTGGTCGGTGTCATCACGCCGTGGAATTTTCCCGTCGCCATCCCGATCTGGAAAATCGCTCCGGCGATCGTCTATGGAAATACCGTCGTATTCAAGCCGGCCCAGGAGACTGCCGTCACGGCGGCCAAATTGATGGAATGCGCAGCCGAAGCCGGACTGCCCGCGGGAGTCGTCAACATGGTCACAGGTCCGGGCTCTGTCATCGGAACAGGCATCGTGAACCACCCCGGCATTGCCGGGATCACCTTTACCGGTTCTGATGAGGTGGGCAAGCAGGTAGGACAGGGAGCTTTTGCCCGCGGCGCCAAATACCAGCTGGAGATGGGCGGCAAAAATCCGGTGATCGTCGCTGCCGATGCCGACCTCGATCTGGCCGTGGAAGCAACCGTCAGCGGCGGCCTGCGCTCTACCGGACAAAAATGCACGGCCACCAGCCGGGTGATCGTGCAGCGGGCGGTATACGACGCCTTCAAGGAAAAACTGCTTTCCCGGGTTCGTTCCCTGCCAATCGGAGACGGGCTCTCCCCTGATACCTGGATGGGACCGTGTGCGAGCGAACGGCAGATGCAGACCGTGCTCGGCTACATCGAGAAAGGGCAGGCCGAAGGAGCGTCCCTCTTGTACGGCGGCAAACGGTTGGACACTCCCGGCCTGGCAGATGGCTTTTATGTAGAGCCGGCGATCTTTGAGCAGGTAACCCCGGACATGACGATTGCCCAGGAGGAGATTTTCGGCCCGGTGCTGGCCCTGATACCGGCGGACACCATCGAAGAGGCGCTCGCGATCGCCAACGATTCCCGCTTCGGCCTCAGCGCCTCCATCTTCACGCGCGACATCGGCCATATGCTATCCTTCATCCGTGAGATGGACGCCGGACTCATCCGCATCAACGCCGAAAGCGCCGGCGTAGAACTGCAGGCTCCGTTCGGCGGCATGAAACAGTCAAGCTCCCACTCCCGTGAACAGGGACAGGCGGCGATTGAATTTTTCACCGCAATCAAGACCGTATTTGTAAAAGGCTGAAAGAACCCGTCAGGAACTTCCTGACGGGTTCTTTCATGGGCATTTTTTTACCTCAGACTCCTCCCTGCTGCCAACCGTTTAAGGCCGTCTGATTTCGGTGACAATGGATACAAGTCCCGGAAAAACCGAGGAGGGAATAGGATGGCACACCTGCTTCTGGAGGATCTGCGAAACGAGCTGAAGTCAGATGATGTAAAACACCAGCGCTTGACCTCAAACGAAGTCGCTGCCGACCTCCTGTATATCAATACCCTTTGCGACGATACGCTGATCCAACAGGTCATTATATCACCCTTTTTTCACGCCAGGAATGAAGAAGAGTTTCGGCATATCTTGATGTCGAACCCTCACTATACTCCGTTTGCTGAAAACACAAACCTGAAAACCCTGAAGGATCAGCTTTTCCAGGGGCAAGTCATCGTCCAGGCAGGAGGTTGGCTATGCCTTTTCAACGCCAAGAATATCATCACAAAAACACCCGATGATGTAAAAGTGGAGACTACGGTTCTCGGTCCGCAAAAAGGCCTTAGCGAGGACTTGCAAACCAGCATCAATCTCATTCGGAACCGGTACCACAATCCTAGCTTGCACGTAGATCTCCGCAAGATCGGAAACCGGACCCAGACGCCTTTTGCGCTTTTATACGATCAAGGATTGGTCGATCCTGACCTCTTGCACGAAGTCAACCAAAGGCTGTCCAAGGTAAATCTTGATGTGGTTCAATCGGTTGGACAAGTGGCGAGACACCTGTCCGAACGAGGGAACATCCTCTTTCCAACCATTATGACGACCGACAGACAAGACCGCATCGTCCTGAATTTATCCCAGGGAAAAATCATTCTGTTCCTGCATGGAACGTCCTTTGCCTTGATTGTTCCTACGGTATTCTTCGACTTTTACTCTGCCATGGACGACCTTTACCAACCGTATTTGGTGGGCAAGTTTCTGTTATTCCTGCGGTATATCGGGCTGTTTTTTTCCATTGTTCTGCCGGGCGTTTACGTAGCAAGCGTCTCCTATAATCCGGAGGTTTTTCGCGTGCAGCTGGCATTCTCGATTGCCGGCAGCAGAACTGCCGTTCCCTACCCGTCTTATCTTGAAGTATTGTTCATGCTTATCATGATGGAACTTCTCACCGAGGCAAGCTTGCGGCTGCCCAAAGCGATCGGTCAGACCGCTGCAACGGTTGGAGGACTCATACTGGGAGAGGCGGCCACTCAAGCCGGACTGGTCTCGAGTATCATGATTATCCTGATTGCCGGAGTCGCCATCTCCAATTTTGTCATTCCCATCAACACCATGGGTTTTGCCATGCGGGTTGTGAAGTATTTGATTTTACTGCTCGCCACGTTTTACGGGCTGCTTGGCGTAGTCGGCGGCTTTCTGTTTCTGATTGGCTACCTGACCCACTTAAGAAGCATGGGACAACCCTTCTTTAAGATGTTTCGGCAAGTAGAATCCTCATCCGACACGAAAGGAAAGGCAACGAATCGTAAGGTGGCTAGTAAATGAGCCGTTACTTTCACTACCTTGTCTTGATCAATATGATCGTCAATATCGTGGTATTTGTTCCGAAAATCATGCTCAATCATCGTTTCAACGGGGCAGTGATGTCGATTCCGCTGGGCAGCATCATCGGAACGACTCTCCTGATCGTGTTCACAAAAGGGATGATGAAGTTTCCTGGCAAGGATCTATCCCAGATTCTGCAGGAAAGAACCCCCAAGTGGGTTCGGATCCCCCTCCTCCTTTTCCTGATTTTGTTGTTTTTCTGGGCAGGCTGTGTTACCTTAACCGCTTTTACCTCCATTTCGAAGCGGTACTTAATGCCGGAATCTTCCACTGCCTTTATTCTCGTCTTATTTCTCGCTATCGTCGGCTGGCTGGCAAGACAGAACACGAAAAGCGTACTGTTTTTTACCGAAATCACTTTTCTCATCAATTTGCCGTTTATTGTCTTTATCATCTTGAAGGCTTACGCCAATCCGTATCTGAATTGGGATGCCATAAAAGAGGTTGGCACCCACGTATTGGAGTTTCCCAACTGGACCCTGCTCGGAACCTCCAGCTACGTCTTCTCCGGCTACGCCAATCTCGTCCTGTTTCATCGCGTGTTTCAAGAACAGTTTCGTGTCCGTTTTCTCTGGCTGATCCCGATTGCCGGTTTTCTCACCTTATGTACGACTTTTTTTGTCCCGATCGGTTTTGCCGGCACCTATGCCGTGTCTGATTTTGTGTATCCCTGGTTTGCGACAGCAGATTATATGCGGATGGAGTACGGATTCATCGAAAGGGTGCTGTATCCCTTCCTGATCCTCTACATCTCGATTGCATTCGTAAGCTGCATCATCCACTGGCATGTGGCCCTGTTTCTGACCCTCAGCTTCTTTCGAAACAATGCCGGTTCTCAGCGGAGGGTATGGTGGGTCAAATGGCGGCCTTGGCTGGTCCTTGCCGTCTTTGCCGGCGCCACTTATCTGTACGATTATCTGTTTGATATCAATCAGTTTTACAAACTTGCCTTACGCTGGATGGATATACGATTGGCGTCAGAGTTATTCATGGCTGTATTCATTGTTTATCTGGCAAGGAGACGGAAAACATGAAAAAGATGATCTTCTTTGTGCTGGTGCTCTGTTTGTCCGTAAGCGGATGCAGTTTTAAGGATATCGACAAGCGTTTTTTTGTTGTCGCCATCGGAGTGGACAAAGGAAAAAAGCAAAAATTCCTGGTGACCCTAAAATTGGCGATCCCCGCTCCCTTGGGGACCAAATCCGGCGAAAACGAATCCGTGATGATCCGGCAAGAGATGAATTCCATTTCGGAAGCAATCCGCCTGTTGAAGACCGAAGTAGACAAAGAGTTGGATTTTGGCCATGCGAAGGTGATTCTTTTTGGCGAGGGTCTGGCCAAGCAGGATATGACAGAAGCGCTAGATTGGTTTGTTCGCCGAAGGGACATACAAGGAATTGCCTGGGTGTCCATCGCCAGTCCGAGCGCCGAGAAGATCATTCAAATCCAGCCAAAGTGGGAAAGATTCGCCTCCAATGCCCTGTACTTGTCCTTTGGTCAGTCAGGCGTAGAGTCGTCTTACATTATTACTGAGTTTCTGTATGATTTTTACGCCAGATATCATGAAAAGGGACTAAGCGCTTACCTCCCTGTCATTAAAGCAAGGGAAGACCACTACGTCATAAATCAAGCATCCATCTTTCGCAATAAAAAGGTAAAGCTGGAGCTCTCCAAGGAGGAAACACAACTTCTCAACGTAACGATGCGATCCTTCAACAAATTTGATCTGAAGGTGAAGACAAAACAGGGGGAGTTGTATATATCAGTGGAAGGAGTCAGCAATCGTTATACGATCGATACAACAAGCAGCCCTCCGACCATACATTTCAACGTTGAGCTGAACGGCATCCTGGAAGAGGAGGTTCACAAGATAGGTGCTGCTGAAAAAATAAAAAAATACGAAGCGATCGCTGCACAAGAGTATGCAAAAAAGCTGAAGGCTTTCCTCCAAAAGCTCCAAAAAGCAAATGTCGACCCGTACGGCTTTGGCTTGCGGTACCGCGCGACCCATTTCAACAATAAAAACGAGTGGGCAGAGTGGGAAAAAATATATCCCCGGGCTCAATTTAAAGTGGACGTCAAAGTGAAAATTGCCGCCACGGGACTTGTTGAGTAAAACAGGGAACGGCAAGGCGGCTTGGTAGATGGCACATAAAAGGGTATGGCGTTCTCGCCGGGATCGCCATACCCTTTTTCAGGCTAAAATTCGCTGCGCTTATTTTCTTTCATCTGCTTCTCCATCAGGCTGATCAATCGATCCAGCTTCTCACCTTGCTCTTTATCATGCTGATTTTTCGTTTTCATGAACTTTACGAAACGAAACAGTACATACAAGATGAATCCATAAAACACCAGTGTCAGCAGCATTGGAATGAAGGCAAATCCTAATCCGATTCCAATTCCAGGTTCATGAATGGCAGAAAAATCCAACAAACGAAAATTCCCCCTCTATTTCAAATTCAACTTGGAAATAATTCCCTTGCATGATTTTACCACTAATTCCCCTACCCGACCAGCGAAAGCCGCTTTGCCTTCTTTGCATGAAAACCGCTTTGAAATCCGCCGACTTGTTCCATTTTTCCCTCCATTTTTTTTCTGCCAAAATATCAGATAACCTGCTTCTCTCTCAAGGAAAATGGTATAATATAACAAATCATCTGTTAAGAGATGAAGTTCATTTTCTCACTCCCTTCGACCGCATCTTAAGACAGATTCAAGTGGAACATCGAGAAGTGAAAGTCGAAAAGAAAGTGGAGGACGACGAAGAAGGGGACGACAAAGACAAAAAACGCCAAGAAGGCATCCAAACGGTGATATTCGTCAAGTGAATGATGAATGTTGCATGAAGACCGAAGTGATTTTCACGCAATGACGACACCATAACTGGGTCCTGTAAGAATCGATGTGATGAAGAGGTGGCTGCCTTGGATCATTTCCTGAAATGGGTTGGTTGCGTAATTATCAGTTTCTTTTTTTGTTTTGGGCTGTATTTTGCCGGTATTATGATCGGTCTCGTCATCGCGTTTTCACTGATTATCGGCACCCTTCTGTTTCTTGTCGGTTTTCTCTATTCGGAAATGCAAGGGCTGCATGCCGCAATCAAAATGCTTGAAGACAAATTAGACGATATGAAGAATTCCCCAAAAGAATGAAGCAAGGATCATTCGCTGTCGTGATAAAGGATCTCGAATTTGGAGGTTGGTTGGCGAAAGAAATTAATTTGTGCTTAGCAACATATCGTGTCCTAATTCTCCCATCAGTCGTATAATTTGGAAAGGATCTGATGTTGGAAAATTCCGAATGAGAGGTGAACGCTGCAGTGAGCAAATTATTTGATACATGGGTCGGAGCCGTCGCACTGGAGATGGCGTTATTGGGGGCCGCCCTGATCTTTTCCGATAATATGAAGTTTGTCATCTTTATGGTCACCTTCATTGCAGCGACCCTGATCGTTGGCGCAACCTATTTGCTTCTGAAAAAAGAGTCATCCTCCAAGACGGATATGTAACCGAAACAAAGTGTTTTTTTCCAAGAGTTACATGCTCCATCACTTTAGAATCATGATAAAATAATCATGTTAATAAATGAGTAACGGGGTATTAGCTCAGTTGGCAGAGCAGTTGACTCTTAATCATCAGGTCGCAGGTTCGAGGCCTGCATACCCCATTGTTCGATATACGAAAGTAAAGCGCAGGGCAAAAGGCTCCTGCGCTTTTTTTGTTTTCGAACGCTGGAAGAAAACGGGCGCCGACCGCAGCCGACACCCTTCGAAGTTCGCTGTCTTTTCCTTATTCCAGCACAACCGTCCTCTTCGAAATTTTCAAAAAGAGATAATAGACTACCCCAATTCCCAGCCAGATGAAGCCGAGTTCCTTCGACATCGCATCGAGGCTGTACCAGACATAGCCGATGATGAGAAAGCCGATCAACGGCAGCAGCAGGTGTTTGACCACATTGCCCGATTTGTTGCGCAGGAAGTAATGGTTAAACACCGAAACGTGCAGCAGCAGAAATGCAGTCAACGCCCCGAAGTTGACCAGCGAGGTAAGCGCCGCCAGCTGGTTCATGAAAAACAGGCCGACCAACAGCGAGATGACCGCAACCAGCACCGTGCTGAGGTAAGGCGTTTTAAACCGGGGATGAACCTTGGCGAGGAAAGCCGGCAGGTTCTTGTCCCGCCCCATGCTGTACAAGATCCGCGAAATAGCGGCTTGTGCGGCAAGCGCGTTGGCCAAGCCCCAGGAGATGACCGTGGCGAGAATGCAGAGGTTTTTCAGCCAAGGGCCGCCGGCAAGCTCGGCGATCTGGTAGAAAGCGACATCGGCGTTTTCAAAACTGGTGAAATCAGGCCAGATCATCGCGGCGATCCAGGTTTGCACGATGAACAGTCCGCCAACCCCGAACAAAGCGATGATGGCCGCCTTGCCCACGGTGTTGACGCCGCCTTTCGTTTCCTCCGCCAGCGTGCTGATTCCGTCAAATCCCAGGAAACTGAGCACCGCGATGGAAACCGCCCCCATCACCAGCGGCATGCTGAAATGGTTGGCGTCATAAATCGGTTTAAGCGAGAATCCTCCCCCTACTCCGTTAATCAACGCCGTCAAGCCAACGATGATAAACAACAAGAGAACGATGAGTTCAAAGGCGAGAACGATCATGTTTGCTTTTGCCGTAAATTCGATGCCCCTGATATTGATCAAGGTATTCACTGCGATAAAGACAATCAGCCAGACCCAAACCGGAACCGAGGGTACCAGCTCCCCCAATGCCGAAGCGGAGACGAGGTACAAAAGGGACGGCACCAAGATATAGTCAAGCAGCAGCACCCAGCCGGCAAAGAAGCCGACAGTGGGATTGATCCCCCGCTGCGCGTACGAATACACCGAACCGGCGATCGGAAATGCCTCCGACATGCGGGCATAGCTGAGCGCGGTAAAAATCATTCCGACCATCCCGATCAGATAGGTAAGGGCGACCATTCCCCCGGAGCCCTGCGCCACTGATCCGTAAATGCCGAACGGAGCGATCGGAACCATGAAAATCATGCCGTAGACGACCAGGTCGCGCAGCGTCAGCGACCGCTGCAGCTCCTGCTTGTATCCAAAAGTAGAAACGGTTTCTTGTTTTGTTTGTGCTTCCATGTTGTTCACCCTACTTTACAAGATAAATATCAGCGTCAAATCCGGCTGCTTTGGCAAAAGTGAGCGGCAGCTCCATACGTGCTGTCTTGAGCGGATCGACAATCTGGCATACGCGCAAATCGCCGGCGGCAGACAGCAGGAAGGTAGCTTCTTCTTTTGCTATCTGCAGTTCTTCGTGCAGGAAGCAGACCATGTTGACAACGGCGCGGTCTGCGGCTGCGTCCAGCTCCTTTTCGGAAGCGAGCGTCATGAGGTGATCTTTGTTTACCGCCATCGGCAGCGGCCATTTCTTCCCTTTGATTACCTCAAGCGTTACCGTCACTTCTCCGGCCACTTCTACGCCGCAGACAGCCACTTCCCCATCCCCCATGGCGGCATGCAAATCGCCAAGGGCAAACAGCGCTCCCGGCACGTTGACCGGCAAAAACAGCGTCGTGCCTTCCCGGTTCTGTTTGCAATCGAGATTGCCGCCGTGGTCGCCGGGCGTACCGCAGGAGATTGCTTCGCCCGCCGGTGCTGTACCGATCACGCCGATCATCGGATTGATCGGGACTTTCAGGTTTTCGGCGAGCACCGCGCAGCCGTTTTCCACCGGCACCATCCGAATGGTGTTCTGCGTAAAATCAAAGCCCATCACGCCCAGATTGGGACCGGTAACCATGACGCCTTGGCTGGCGATGTTGATTTTTTCAATCTTGACGGCAAGGATATCGCCCGGTTCGGCTCCTTCCACATAGACGGGGCCGGTCGCCGGATTGATCCGGTTCCAATCCAGTTCGCCAAACTCCATATCGGCGGATGTAATCTGGTCTTCAAAGCAATCGCAGGTTTCAAACACCACCCGGCTGCCTGATGTAACGCGCAAGGCTGGTTCGTTTTCCGGCGACATCGCGTAAATGAGATGCTCTTTGCTGATCCGATTCATCTTTCATCAACCTCCTGTTGTTCTGTTAAAACAAATGAAAATACTCGTTTCGCTCCCACTCGCTCACACTGCGCTGATACCTCTGCCACTCATTCTGGCGAAGGGAGGCATAGTGCTGGATGAAGCGGGAACCGAAAAATTGGGTGAACCATTCATTGGACAAGAGCGCTTCCACAGCAAGATCAAGTCTGGCCGGCAAAGGACGATGGCCGCCAGGCTGGCGGTAGAGATCGACACCAGTGGCTGCGGCCGGCGGTTCCAGCCGCCTGCGGATCCCATCCAGGCCTGCTAGCAGAATCGCCGCCATCGCCAGATACGGATTGGTATCTGCCCCGGGCAGCCGGTTTTCCAAATGGGTTCCCGCTTCCCCTCTGGCAAACGGAATCCGGATCATCGCGCTGCGGTGCTCGTAGCCCCAGGCGGCATGCGTGGGGGCAAACGTACCGGAGACGAGGCGCTTGTAGCTGTTCACCGTACTGTTGCAAAGCGCGCAAACTGCATCGGCATGCTCGATTTGCCCGGCGATAAACCAGCGTGCCAAAGCGGATAGACCATCATTGGACTGCTGATCGTAGAACAGGTTGCGTCCCTGCCGATCCAGCAGCGAAAGGTGGACATGGCCGCCGCTCCCGCTCAGCCGCTCGTCCGGCTTGCTCATAAAAGTGGCCTGCCAGCCCTTTTGGCTCAAGATTTCCTTGATTCCCATCCGGTAGAAATAGGCCATATCGGCGATCGCTTTGCCTTCAAAGGGGGAGTTGGTAACTTCAAACTGTCCCGAGCCGTATTCCGTGTTGGCCACTTCCGGACCGGCGCCGATGCCGTCGAGCCCCTGCTGCAAGTCTTCCAGGATGTCCGCCACCTCCGCCTGGACTACGTCGGAATAGCAGTTAAGGCCGCTCCAGGCCGGCTGCTGCGTCATCTTGTTATAGACAAAAAATTCAAATTCGAAGGCGCCCCGTACCCGAAAGCCCTCCTCCTCGTACGCCCGAAGCACCCGTTCCAACTGATAGCGCGGGGATTCCGCGATCGGCTCGCCTGCATAGTCGAACAGATCGGCGATCACACGGGCCGTCTGATTGGCCCAGGGCAGGACGACAAACGTACTGAGATCAGGCTTCATCAGCCAACTGGGATAGCCTCCTGCGTAACCGTCGCCCGCCTCCTCAACCAGCTCGGCGGATGTATCCATGGAATAAAGCGCGGAGGGAAAAGTAAGCCCCTCCCTCATCACCTTCTCCAGGAAAAACCGGGCCGGCACAAAACGGGACCTGGGGATGTTTGAATTGTCAGTCACGGCGACGCGAACAGTTCGAATATTTTGCTCCTGGATCAGTTGCTGAACATAACGCTGGAAATCTTTCTCGTCCATAAAGACACCCCTTGGAAGATTTGTATTATGCAATTTTCGTGCCAATAACCAAAAGGCTTGAAACAAGCCATTTTAACAGACTTTTCAAAAAGACAACAACCCATTTTGTTTCGAAAATAAACCAAAAAGTAATATTTGACGAAAATTCGCGATAAATTTACCATGTAATTGTATCATATCCGAACCAACATTTGATCCGAAATTGAAAACAGCACTGGATGAAAAGCGGGCTGTCCCCCCTAGTCATCCAATTTCGAAGAGGCTTTTTAGCGTTTTGCCAATCTTTCCGAGAAAGAAGGGTCTTTATGTTTCTCTCCACACCCGTCCATCATCCGCCTGCCCGCCTGACATCGAAAAACGCCCGTTTTTCCCGTACGCTTGCGATGATCCGCCGCGTTGCGGTTCACCCGTGTACCGTATTGATCGAGGGCGAGACAGGCGTCGGCAAGGAAGTGATCGCCACGCTGATCCATGAGGAGAGCCCCCGCGCCGGCATGCCGTTTATCCGGCTGAACTGCGGGGCGATTCCCGATGCGCTGGCGGAATCCGAGCTGTTCGGCTACGAAGGCGGTGCGTTTACCGGGGCCAAAAAGGAAGGCAGCCCGGGAATGTTTGAACAGGCAGACAAGGGAACTATTCTGCTGGACGAAATCAGCGAATTGTCCCCGTTGATGCAGGTGAAACTGCTGCGTGCCCTGCAGGAGCGGGAGATCAGGCGGGTCGGCGGATCGTGGTCGAAAACGATCGACGTGCGGGTGATCGCCTGCACCAACCGGAATCTCAGCAGGCTTGTGGAAGAAGGGAAATTCCGCGAAGATTTGTTTTACCGGCTGCAGGTGGTTCATTTTGTCATACCGCCGCTCCGCGAACGACCGGAAGACCTGCCCGATTTTCTCGAAGGGTTTTCCGCCCAGTTGGCCGCCGCTTACGGAACCGGCAGCAAAAGCTTCTCGCCGGAAGCGAGGGAGGCGCTGCTTCATTACTCCTGGCCCGGCAATATCCGTCAGCTGCGCAACTGTCTGGAGGGTCTGTATGCTACGGTCGAAGAGGAATCGATTCGCTTATCCGATCTCCCCCCCTATCTTCAGTCATCCGGCATCCGCAGCGAGGGCCGGCGTTCTTCCGCAGGCTTGCGCCAGCAGCTTGACCAGTTTGAAAAGCAGGTGATCGAAGAAGCGCTCAAACAGTCAAAAAGCATTCGCCAGGCCGCCTCTATGCTGCAGCTGCCGCACGCCACCCTGATTCGCCGAATGGAGAAGCTGGGCATCGAAAAGACGTCAAACGTTCCTGTGTGAAAAAGCATAACGGCATATGCTTCCATGCGTGTCCGAAGTCAGCAATCTGTGAGAAATGCTCAAATTCATACGCCTCCAGTGCGATTTGCTGTTCAAAGTTGAGAATCTTGGATGGTCAGGTCGTGAGATCGATGGGCGCCTTTTCAGATTTTGCTTTTTCCAGCCATCCCGCCGACTTGTTATTTCCACCAAATAGAGTGGAAAAGGGAGAACAAATTGGCTGGATGGTCCCGCCAAACGGAGGGTTCATCCAGCCTTTTATCATACAACACCGTTCTACATGCATTTTTTATGTAACCACTGTCCCGGACAGATCGTTATCCGGTGAAAGGCAGGGGCAAACGTGCTTTTTACAGGTATCCTTCCGCCATCATGTTGGCGATTGGCGTCTCCAAGCCGACAACCGCATCGATCGCCCTTTTCCCGAGATTTTTTGCCGCCATTTGAGCTGCTTTTACGGCTTCTTTCTCGTCTACTGTAAGCAGGATTTTATTATCGACCACTACCCGGCCGTCAATAATGACCGTCTCCACTTCACTGCCTTTCGCGGAGTAGACCAGGTTTGGCACGATATTGCGGATCGGCTCCTGAATGATCGGAACCAGGCTCGGATTGTTGAAATCAACAATAATGACATCCGCTTTCTTCCCTTTTTTTAACGAACCGACTTCGTTCTCCAAGCCGATTGCTCGAGCCGAGTCGATCGTAGCCATCCGCAGCACTTTCCACGAGGGAAACACCCGGGGATCTTTCGCTTTGCACTTGTTCAGGATGGCGGTAAACTTCATCTCGTTAAACATATTGTTGCAGTTGTTGCCCGGGGCCTGATCAGAGCCTAGCGCCAGTTTATCGCTCAGTTCAATAAAATCTGCTGCCGGAGGAACGATGCCGTCTATTATCCCAATGCTGCCGGAACAAAGGATCATGGACGCACCCGACTTTGCCAATCGCTGCGTCTCTTCCCGCGTTGCTTCGGTCAAATGGACGGCCAGCAGACGCTCGTTTAGGCAGCCGATTTCTTCTAGATACGGGATGCTTCTTTTTCCGTATCTTTTTACCATTTGGTTGATTTCCCTGTCTCCCTGGGCCACATGCATGTGAATCTTGGTGTCATATTGCTCGGCCAACCGCTTTATTTCCAGTAAAAGCTCCGCCGAGACCATATCCGGCCCCTGCGGACCGAGCAGGCAGGTAATTCGTCCGTTTTCTTTCTCGTGCCAATCTTCCAATAACTCTATGTTTGCCTGCAGTTTCTTCTGTCCGATAACAGGGTCTAGCGGATATAGATCGCCGACTGTTCGATTGCCCATCTCGTCCGGCATTTCATTAACCGTTTCGCAAACGCGGGCTCTCGTCCCTACCGCAACGTGATTCTTGACAATCTCCCCCATATGGGAATCGTAGTCACAACAGGTGGTCGTTCCGGCTTTCACTGCCTCGATAATGTTGACCAGCGAACCTGTGATGTGGTCTTCAAGCGTCAATTCTTTGACAAACGGCCAGAGCCCCTTTTCCATCCAGTTGTCCGTATCCTGGGACAATCCACGCAGGATGGCTATACCCGTATGCATGTGTGCGTCAATCAGCCCCGGCATCACCACTTTGCTTGCTGCATCGATATACCGATGTGCCTTGTACGCTTTTGCGACCTCATCTGAATCACCTACAACCTCAATGAGATTTTCCTTGATTCCGACGGCACCGTTTTCGATCACCCCGACTCCTTTCCCTTCCATCGTAATCACAGTCCCGTTGTAAATGAGTATGTCCAGCATGTGCACCGCTCCCTTCTCACGTATGGTTCTAGGTTCAAATCACTCAATCCTTTAATGCTCCAAAACCTTCGATAGAAAATCCCTTGCCCGGTCTGACTGCGGATTGCTGAAAAATTGATCAGGCGGGGCTACTTCTACTATTTTTCCCTCTGCCATAAAGACAATGTTATTGCAAATTTCTTTGGCGAATCCCATCTCATGGGTAACGACAACCATTGTCATGCCCGTGGCGGCCAGATGGCGGATGGCATCCAGCACTTCCTTGACCATTTCCGGGTCCAGTGCCGATGTCGGCTCATCGAACAGCATGACTTTCGGATCCATCGCCAACGCTCTTGCTATAGCAACCCGCTGCTGCTGCCCTCCGGAGAGTTGACCGGGATAGGATGAGATCTTTTCCCCCAGCCCGAGCGAGGAGAGCAGGCTTTTGGCCTTTGCTTCCGCTTCCTCCCTGTTTACCTTTTTCACTTTGACAGGAGCGATTGAGACATTTTCCAAAGCAGTCAAATGAGGATACAGGTTGAACGATTGGAATACGAAACCGATGTTTGCCCGCACTTTATTGATATCCGTAGTCTTGTGATGAACCTGCAGACCGTCGACGACGATTTCCCCTTGCTGAATGCTCTCCAAGGCATTGATGGCCCGAATAAGCGTACTTTTCCCCGCTCCGCTTGGTCCGATCAGAGCATAGACATGGCCCTTAGGTACCTCCAGGTGAATATCCTGCAGAACTTTATGCTTGCCGTAGCTTTTTGCAACATTCACAATTGAAATCACGATTTTCTCCCCTTTCCTCACGCTGTTTCCATTTACTCTACGACACGATACCTTTTCTCAAGGAAATGGATCACCCGCGAAAGAGTGAAGGTCATCACGAAATAAATGAGGGCGATAAATGTCCACACTTCCAACGAGCGGAATGTGGTTGACACGATGTTTTTTCCGATTAATGTAAGATCGACCACAGAGATAACAGAGACGAGAGAGGAATCCTTTATCAAAATAATAAATTGTGAAGCCATTGGCGGCAGTACCCGACGGAATGCTTGCGGCAGGATGATAAATCTCATAGCCTGCAGGTACGACATGCCGGAGGAGCGGGCTGCTTCCATTTGCCCTTTGGGAACGGCTTGAATTCCGGATCGGACAATTTCCGCAATAAACGCTCCGGAAAAGAAGGAAAGCCCTCCTACAGCAGACCAATAGTCATCTAGGTGCAGAACTTTCCCGATGACGAAGTAAATCCAGATGAGTAAGACCAGTAGAGGCACCCCTCGAATCACTTCCACATAACAGGTAGCGATAAAAGAGAGGACGCGGTTTTTTGAAATCCTCAGCAGCCCTGCTACAATTCCGATTGGAATGCTAAAAAGCAGCGACAATGCGGAAATTTTTAATGTTAACCAGATCCCTTTGACGAAAAGATCCTGGTTTTGAAGGATGACACTCCAATCAAATCCCATTCCTTCCCCTCCCTTTATTTCCCATCACCATTCGCTCTATTGCTTGGTCTGCGGTACTTCGCCCAGCCATTCATTTGATTCAAACCACTTGTTGTGAGAAGCGATATCATCAGGACTGTTTTTGTAGGAAGACAGGAAGGCATTTAGCCAGAGTATACTGTCCAGATCGTTCTTCTTGACAGCAATCCCTAAGTTCTCGGAAGAAATCAGGTCGTAAATGCCCTTGACGTTATCCGGATACATAAGTTCGTATATGCGAAGCGCTGTTTCATCGAAGATAAGTCCGTCCATTCTTCCTTGTCCAACTGCCATCGCTGCATTCGTCAGATCGTCGAAATCCTTGATTTCCGCATGTTTCATGATTTCCTTTGTCAGGAGCGCGCCGGTAGATCCCTGAGAGACGGCGATCACTTTGCCAGGTTTGTCAAGATCCTGCCAGCTCTTTGTCACATTGTCTGTTTTCGGTATCAAAAGTGCCTGTCCCGTGGAGTAATAAGGGTCGGAAAAGCTTACAGCCAGGGCGCGATCTCCACGTATGGTCAAGGCGGAAATGATCAGATCAATATTGCCGTTTTGCAATGCCGGAATGAGAGCGCTGAAATCGTACTGTTTAAACTCCAGATCAACGTTCAGTGCTTTGGCCATGGCGTTCGCTAAATCTACCTCGTAGCCAATCCATTCTTCTTTCTTGTTTTTCATGTGAAAGGGCATGTCTCCGAGGCCAAAACCAACGATCAGCTTCTTTCTTTCCAGTACTTTTTGAATCGTTGACTGCTCCTGCTGCACGGTGGTATTGGCCGCCTGCGAACAACCTGTTGCGACCAAGATAAAGAGCGCGAGAATAAGTAAGGCTTTTTTCATACAATGAACCCTCCCCTTTTTTATCATCAACATTCTTCAACCACTTTGGCGGAAGGAATGCCGCAAACAAGTTGACCTGTTCTATCTCCTCATCAACGACGTGGAGATATCCTGTTGTCTCCGCTTTTCCTCTCATGGAGGGTGTGGTATTCGGTTGGTGCTCTCTGATCAATGTGACACGGTCCCCCTTGTAAAAAGTGTACGTGTAACGTTATCGCATAACGATGAACAACCCGGACGCGCAGCACGATCGGGAAAAAGCCGCGCCAAACAAAAGAGCCAAGGTCATTCAGCGGCCTTTCATCACCACCTCATCATGGATGAGCAGGTGATTCCATTATATTTAAATGATTGCGTACTTTCAATATATTTTCTATTATTCGAAAATAAATTTTCTGGTTTATCGATATACACTCCAAGCTTATCAGCTCCATCTCCTTGGCACATTCACTTCTCTACTGTTACACGACAAAGTGGCTGGATGATCCCGCCAGACGGAGGGGCCTCCAGCCTTTTATCAAACAAATCCATTCTGAATGTTTTGGGAAGCACTTATCCTGCCATGCCATTTCTTGCCGATTCTACCAGCGCGACAAACTTCCGTGACTGCGCTTCGATTGCGCTATAATCGTCCAGAGAAGGCAGCAGATGACTCCCGACTCCTACGGCAGCGGCTCCTGCCCGAATAAAATCAGCGGCCTCGCGTCATCCTCCCCTGCTATCGATGAATGATGTTCCTTTGCCCGTCAGGAGCAACCTGCGGCCAAAACGGAAATCCTTCTACATCGCCGACGACCGTCAAGGCATAAGAAGCTACTCTGTTGGCCAACTCCACCGATGCCTGTGTATTCCACCCGCGGATCATGCCGGAGATCATTCCAGCAGCAAAACCGTCTCCCGCTCCGATCGGATCCACAACCTGTTCGACGGGATAGCCGGGAACATAACCGCTTTCGGCGTCTGTGGCAAAATAAGCGCCTTTTTCGCCCAGCTTCACGACCACGGTTTTTGCGCCAAGTTCCAAAAAGAACGCAGCCATTTTTTCCGGAGTGGACTCTCCTGTCAGCAGTTTTGCTTCGTCGAATCCGGGCATGACAACATCGGCTTGTTTTGCAATAGGCAGAAGTTTTGCTCGGGCCGTTTCCGCCTTCCACAGCTTTAGCCGAATATTGGGGTCAAACGTTATCTGCAGTCCATGGCTTCTGGCGATCTCGATCCCCCGCTGCAGCGTCTGCTCACACGAGTCGCTGAGCGCGGGCGTAATTCCCGTGACATGCAGTATTTTTGCCTGGCGGATGTAGGACTCATCCAAATCCTCCGGCATCATCCGGCTCGCCGCCGAAAGCTTGCGGTAATAGTAAATATTCGACTCCTTTTGTACCTGCCGCTCCTTGAAAAAGACGGCCGTCGGATACTGGTCGTCAAAGATTACCCTCGACGTATCCACTCCTTCGCCGCGGATAAAATTTCGCACGTACAATCCAAACTCGTCGCTGCCAAGCCTGCTGATCCAACCAGCCTGATGTCCCAACCGAACCAATGCGATCGCTACATTGGATTCTGCACCGCCTACCGTCTTGTCAAACAGCTGGGCGTATCTGAGCGGTCCTACAGAGAGCGGGTTAAATAAGACCATTGATTCACCGAAAGTAACTACATCCACTGCATGTTCTCCTCCCTGCATCGTCCGTTATCGCTTCTATTTTGGTGTGCCGCGGCTTCCTCTCACCCTTTGGTTTTGCCGGCGATAAAGCGGCAGATCCGTTTCACCCCTTCGAGCAACAACGAATCTTCGGTAGCAAGCGAGATGCGGATCATCTGCTCCGTCGACGCGCCAAAGGTTGCTCCGGGTGCCGCGGCTACTCTCTCCTCTTCGATCAGCGCCAGCGCGAATTCACGTCCAGCCATGCCTGTTCCTGCGATGTCGACCAGCATGTAAAACGCCCCGGCGGGACTGTACGCTTGTATTCCCGCGTTTTGAAAAAGCTCGCAGACTTGATCCCTGCGCCGTTTATACACCTCGGACATCTCCTTGACAAAATCCTGCGGACCATTGATGGCCGCTTCGGCCGCCTTCTGCGAGACAGAGGAGGCGCACGAGACCATCGGCTCCAGCAGCTTGGCGATCATGGGGGCGACAGCCAAGGGAGCCACTGCGTAGCCCACCCGCCAGCCTGTCATGGCGTAGTTTTTGGAAAAGCCGAAGACGCTGATGACTCTCCCCTCCTGATCAAGCGAAAGCGGACAGCAGTGCTTGCCTTCAAACACGATGCCGTCGTACACTTCGTCCGAGATCACGTATAAATCGTGTCTGCCCGCGAATGCCAGAAGCTCTTTGAGCGTCTGCTCCGGAAACATCGCCCCGGTGGGATTGGCAGGCGAATTGATGATAATCGCTTTGGTCTTCGCCGTTACCAGCCGCTCCAGCTCGGCCATATCCGGCAAAAAACCCGTCTCCTTGTGGAGGGTATATCTGACCGGGGTCGACTCCTGACTCAGGACCATCTGTTCGTAATTGGGCCAACCGGGGTCCGGAATCAGGACCTCGTCCCCCGCATCCGCCAAAGCCAGCAGGCTCGCCGCAATCGCGGTAACCGCACCCGGGGTGACGACGATTTGATCGGGATGTGCGGTGAGCAGGTACTGCCGCTTTAAGTGGCTGCAGATAGCATCTCTTAGCGAAGGAAATCCGGCATTTGCCGTGTAGTGGGTATAGCCTGAACGAATCGCTTCGATGGCTGCCTGCTGCACATGTTCCGGCGTGTCGGCGTTCGGTTCTCCCACTTCAAGATGAATCACATCCGGAAGCTTTGCCGAATGCTCCATGATCTCGCGAATCCCCGACCGGGGCAGCTTGCTGCGGGCTTGCGCCAAACTTTTCATAGGTTGTCCCTCCGTTTACTTGCTCCAGCTGTCATTTGCCAGTTGGTATAGTGCGTTTGTCAACAATTGCGTCCCCATGGCGAGGTCCTGCTTGGCGGTGAATTCCTCCGGACAGTGGCTTAAACCGTCTTTGCTCCTCACAAAGATCATGCCCATCGGACAAAGACCGGCCATGACCATCGCGTCATGCGCCGCCCCGCTTGGCATGATCATCGCAGGGATCTGCAAGTCTTCCGCCAGTTTCTCCAACAGCCCGACAATCCCGGAATCTGCCGGAACCGGCGGCGTATCCTGCGTCACGACGATGTGATGCCTTAACCCTCGTTTGGCACACGTGTCGGCGATGTAGGCCTGAATCTGCTCACCCGCCCGTTGTCTTTGCAGCGCGTCGATGTCGCGTATGTCAACGGTCAGCTCAACCTCTGCGGGAATCACATTATGCCCTCCTGGATAAGCTCTGACGTATCCGACGGTCCCCCGCGTCGTAGGCCCCGTCTCCCGGGCGATGCGCTCCACTTCCGCAATGACCAGCCCGGCAGCAGCCATCGGATCTTGGCGCAGATGCATGGGAACCGCTCCTGCATGGCCCGATCGGCCACTTATTCTCACTCGCATTTGATAGGGGCCGGCTATTCCCGAGACGATGCCCACGGGCGTATCCGTCTCCTCCAGAAATGGAGCCTGCTCGATGTGAAGTTCCAAGAATGCCCGGAAGTCGGACGCCGGCCGCCTTGCTGCCAGGATTTGATCGGGCTTGGCGCCAAACGACTCCATAGCAGAAGCCAACGCGACTCCGTCGTCGTCTTTTACCTGGTAAGGCATATCCGCGCCGAGCCGCCCTGCCACTGCCAGGCTGCCCATCAAGCCGCCGGGAAACCGGCTTCCTTCCTCATTGACAAAGATGGCGATTTCGATCGGCCATTTGGTTTCCACCCGGTTTTCGTACAAGACCTGAACCGCTTCCAAGGCCGCCAACACCCCGGCGACGCCGTCAAATTTTCCTCCGCTGCGGACGGAGTCAAGGTGCGAACCGGCGAGCACCACCGGTCCGCTTTCCCTTCCTTCCCGTCTGCCAAAGACATTTCCGGCTGCGTCAGTCCGGACATCCAGGCCTGCCTCCCGCATCCAGCCCGTCACGATATCGACTGCCTGGCGGTCTTCAGGTGAAAACGCCAATCGGCTGACTCCTCCGTCAGGCATCCCGCCGATTTCGCCGAGCACTGCAATTCGTTCCCAAAGCCGCTCGCCGTTTACCTCCACGCTCAACACCATCCCTGATTCGGTATAAAAAACCTGGCCTACAATTGGTAGTTTGCAAATTTCTTGATCCACTTCCCGTGGCCCCGCTGTCCAATCACAGTGCCGTCCTCATACACTTTCGTTCCGCGAACATAGGTAGTCAGCACCTTGCCTGTCACCGGCATCCCCTCGTACATCGACCAGCCCGATTGGGCGCGCAGCTTTTTCCCTTCCACCACCCACTGCTTGTTCGGATCGAATACGACGATATCGGCGTCCGCGCCGACTGCCAGTGTGCCCTTTTGCGGATAGATGCCGAGCAGTTTGGCCGGGTGATAGGACAATAACCGGACGACATCTTCCAATCCGATATGCCCTTGATGCACCCCTTCGCTGAAGACGAGCGGCAGCATCGTCTCAATCCCCGGACTGCCGGAAAAATTGTCAAAGACATTGGGATGGTGGTTTTCCGGGTGCGGGGCGTGATCCGATGCGATCAAGTGAACCTTCCCTTCCCGTATGCTTTTCCACAATCCGATCCGACTCTCTTCGCTGCGCAGCGGGGGGTTGATTTTGAACTGCGCCCCTACCTCCCTCCAGCGGTCATGGTTGCACAAGAGATAGTGCGGACAAGTTTCGCCCGTTACCCGAACTCCTTCTCTTCTTGCCTGGTGGATCAATTCAAACCCCCGCGGGTTGCTGACGTGCACGATATGCAGCCGGCAGTTCAATTCGCGGGCAATTTCAATCGCGGTAAACATGGCAACGATTTCTGTCATTTCCGGCCTCGTCTCGTGGTGGGCGGCCAGATACGTCTTCCCTTCGCTCGTCCATTTGTTCACCAGATGGTTGATGATCCATTCATTTTCAGCGTGGACCATCGCCGTTTGCCCGCTTTGGGCGATCCGCTCGAACATGGCGTACAGCTCCCCGTCGTCTACTGCTCTCATGCCGTAGGAGGCCGCCCCTGACGTTGCGTGCATCAGCATTTTGTAACCCGTGACCCCCATGTCTGCGATCGTCGGGATGTCATCCAGTTTTTCCGGCAGCCCGGCAGCCAGCAGCGTAAAATCGACCACAGCTTCCGAAGCGGTTCCTTTCGCCTTCGATTCGACATCCTGCGGGTTGGTCGTGGGGCCGCCCAATTCGAGCAGATCGAGCGGATGGTCATTGATCGTCGTGACCCCGCCGGCAGCCGCAGCCGAGGTTGAATTCCAGTGCCCCTCATGCTTGTCGCCCAGCGAGTGCGTGTGATTGTCCACAACCCCTGGCATGAGCAACAAATCACCGTAGTCCACTTCTGTCTCGGCAGCCGGCATTGCAGCCTTCGAGCCAATCGCCGCGATTTTTCCATCCTTGACGGCAATAGATGTATGTTCGCTGACTCCGCTGTGCGTAACGACTTTTCCTGTAACCACTAAATCGACTGTCATGTTTGATCCCTTCCTTTTTCGTTCTACGCTTTGCGCATTCGCTGCAAAGAGGTGATGGATACCGCAAACAGAATAATCAGACCCTTCGCAACCGATTGGTAATAGTACGGTACATTGAGCAGCGTCAATCCGTTGCTGAGCACCCCGATGATCAGGGCGCCAATGAAGGTTCCGGCGAGGTTGGGTTCACCGTTGCGAAACGCGGTTGCCCCGAGAAAAACAGTGGCGATGGCGTCCAGCAAAAGCCCGTCCCCGGATAGCGGGTGGGCCGCCCCGAGCCTCGAGGTCAGTACGACTGACGTAACAGCTACACCGATGCCGCAAACGACAAACGAGAGAACCAGATTTCCTTTCGTGCTGACACCGGAGAGCATCGTCGCCTCTTCATTCCCGCCGATAGCGTGAATGTATCGGCCATAACGAGTCTGGTAGAGGAAGACGAACATGACCACGAGAAATCCAGCCATGATGTAGATGGACGTCGGAATCCCCAACAGGTACCACTGCCCGAATACGCCAAACTCCGCGGGAAAGCCGGAAATCGGATGGCCGTGCGTATACGCCTGATTCAAACCGGAGACCAGAAATCCAATCGCCAGCGTGGCGATAAAATCGGGGATGCCCATGTAGGCAATGGCAAATCCGTTGACCAGACCGATCACCGCACCTGCTGCAAGTGTCAGCAAGAGCGCCGGGAGTAGAGGCATGCCGGCGTCCACGACCAAGGCGCCCATAAAGATCCCGAGCGCACTGCAGACGTACCCGACAGAGAGGTCGATCCGCTTCGTAATCATCACCGCGGTTAAGCCTGCACTCATAATGCTGAGCATGGCGATTTGGCGCAGAACGGTCAGCCCATTGCTAAAACTGGCAAATGCAGGGCTGAGAGCTGAAAAACCGATGCAAAGCAGGATAAACCCAAGCAAAGTACCATACACCTTGAGAAACTTCGATATGTGAAAAGCTGATCGCTGTTTGTTTTCCTGAATGGAAATCATCGTCTCCATAGTACCCCCCTCTTTTCGAACTGACCCTTCCGTCAGCTTCCAATGGCATGCGACAAAATCGTTTCCGCCTGAAGCTCGCTCCTGTCTAGTTCCGCTGCAATCTGTCCCTCTTTCATGACCAGCACACGGTCGCAAATGGCCTGCAGTTCCGGTATCTCAGAGGAAATCATCACGACAGCAGTCCCTTCGCTGGCCAGTTGATTGATCAATCGATAGATTTCGCTTTTCGCTCCCACATCGATTCCTCTCGTCGGTTCATCCAGAAAGAACACTTTTACGGGGCGGTTCATCCATTTGGCCAGGACGACTTTTTGCTGGTTGCCGCCGCTTAAGTTGACGACCAGTTGATCCATATCAGAGGTTTTGATGTTGAGCTTCTTCACCAGGTCGGCTGCCATGCTGCGCTCTTTCCCCTTCTGCAGAAGACCTCCCCTGCTATACGCGGCGAGATTGCCCAGGGAAATATTGGCGCGTACCGACAAGTCCAGGACGACTCCCTGTCTCCGGCGTTCTTCCGGCACCAAGACCAGTCCTGCCTTGACCGCATCCTTCACGCTTCGCAGGAAAACTTCCCTGCCTTCCAAAAAGACGCGGCCTGAGCTTTTGGCATCAATGCCCAGCAGCGAACGAACCATTTCCGACCGGCCGGCGCCCACCAGACCCGAGATTCCCAGCACTTCTCCCCGTCTGACGGAAAAGCTGACATTTTTCACGACATCACTGCGGGAGAGATTCTCCACACGCAGGAGCTCCTCGCCGATCTGAACCTGCTCTTTGGCGATCGTCTGCTCGATATCGCGGTTGACCATGAGCCTGATCAGTTCATCCTTGTCAAAATCGCCCGTCTTCTTGGTCAAGATGGTTTCTCCGTCGCGTAAAACCGTAATCTCATCGGAAATCTCGAAGATCTCATCCAGGTGGTGGGAAATGTAGATGACCGTGATTTGCTGCGACTTGAGATAGCGAATGTAATCGAGCAGTTGAATCGCTTCCTGGTGTCCCAGCCGGGCGGTCGGTTCATCCATGATCAAGATTCGGGCCTGCATGGAAAGGGCTTTTGCGATCACCGTCATTTGCTGCTCGGAGACGCTAAGCTCATCCACGGGCGTCCGTGGATTCAGTTTGATGTTTAGCTCTTTCAGCAGGGTTTCCGTTTGGGCAAAGAGGCGTTTCCAGTCGACCAGGGTGGAGCCATAACGCCTGGGCTCCCTGCCTAGAAAGATGTTTTCAGCGACACTAAAGCGAGGAACGAGAGCCAGCTCCTGCGGCACAAGGGCAATTCCAAGCGCTTGCGAACCGGCATAATCTGGAATTTCGGCAACCTTGCCGTCTAGCAGAATGTTTCCTTCATCTTTTCGATAGACGCCGCTCAAGATTTTCATCAGCGTTGATTTGCCGGCCCCGTTTTCCCCCATAAGCGCATGGACGGATCCTTTTTTTACGGAGAGATTTACGTTATGCAGGGCGCGAATGCCGCCAAACCACTTGCTGACACCCCGCATCTCAATTACGTTTTCGTTGTTTTGCTCGCTAGCCAAATTCCCGCTCCCTCCTCACTCATTGGGCGATAGATGATCAACTCGGCGAAAGACTACTGAAGGTATTGATCGACGTTTTCCTTCGTTACGATGTTGTATGGAATAGGATAAAACTTGTTTGTCTGTTCCCCTCTGGCCAGTTTTTCGGCTACTTGAACCACCTGTTCGGATGCGGTTTTCATGTCAGCGACAACCGTAGCGATGATCGGACCGCCCTCTTTGATGAACTGCAGGGCTTCTTTCTCCCCGTCGACACCGGCGATGATGATATCGTCTCTCCCCGCTGCCTTGACAGCTTGTGCAGCGCCAACCGCTTCCAGGTCAAAGGTAGCCCAGATCGCCTTGACATTCGGGTGGGCTTGCAGAGAGCTTTCCACCCCTTTATAGGCCAATTCGACGGTGCCGGGGAAACCGGATGTGACGTTGGCCACTCTTTTGATGTTGGCGTACTCTTTCAAGACCGCATCCTGAACGTTGCGTCTGGCGCGGATCGCCGGGTGATCGTTGTGGTTGATCGTGATCACTTCACCCTCGAAGCCCATCTCTGCGGCCAGCATACTGTAGATGGAAGAGCCTACTTCAAAGTCGTTTTTGGCAAACAGGGCGGAGACCCCGGGAATCCAGCCGGAATCCATGCTGATCACATGAATCCCTTTGTCCACTGCAGACTTGACCACATTTTTCAACGCATCGGTATCGCCGTTTTGGATGATGATAACGTCTACATTTTGCTGGATGAGGTTTTCAATGTCGGAAACCTGCTGGACGGCGAGACCGTTGGCGTTCACCATCACCGGCTTGAACCCAGCGGCCTTGATCGCCTGTTCGGTGTAATCGTACATCTCCTGATTGTGAATGTTGCTCAGTGCATTGACGCTGACTCCGATGACGATCTGCTTTCCAGGGTCAACCGATTTCGGAGCTTGAGCAGACGGCTCGCCCGTTTGCTCCTGTGCAGCTTGATTGGTGCTGTCAAATGGCGACGTTGTCGTGCATCCGCTTAAAACAAGAGCAAACAGGTAAAACAAAATCGAAAACATACCCCACTTTTTACTCATCCGAATTGCCTCCCTTTGCTTTCGCACTTTTCTATCTGGTCGTTTGGTTGTGACGAACACCTTTTTTTGCCTAGAGCAGCAAGAATTCCGAGAACCCTTTCAGCTGTTTTCTTTCGGGTGCGCTCCAGCTCAGCGCCTTGCTCGTCTGGCTGCCCATGTCTACCAAACATTCTGCCAATTTAACGGCAGGGCTGACTCCGTCCATCACGGGAACGCCCAGTTCTTTCTGCAAATCCTCGACGAACGTAACAAATCCGGCACAGCCGAGCAGAATGCACTCTGCCCCGTCCTCTTCCACAGCTTTTCGGCTTGTTTCGGCAAGCGCCTGCAGTCCCCGTTCGGGATCCCGTTCAAAGTCGAGCACGGAAAGGCCGGTAGAGCGAATCGATTTGCAAAACCCTTCTGCCCCGTGCATCCTCACGACACCTTCGGACATGTGGCGTGACCGGTCCAGGATGGAAACGATGGAGAAGTTGGGAGCGATCAGCTTCGCCGTCGCAATCGCCGCCTCGGCTATGCCAAGTACAGGCTTGACGGTAACTTCCCGTGCCGCCCAAAGCCCCGGATCGCCAAAGCAGGCGATGACGAAGGCGTCAACTCCTTCCTCACGGTCGCCCTTGATTATTTCCTCCAGCAGCCCGGGAATCGCCAGGTACTCATCGTAGTAGGATTCAATACTTTCCGGCCCTGTCTTTGGATTGACGGCAAACACTTCCGTCTCCGGCCGCGCATACTTTTGTCCTGCTATCTCCGCGTTCCTCGTCATCGAGGGCGTGGTATTCGGGTTGATAATCTTGATCTTCAAGAGACGTTACCCCCTTGTAAAAAATGGAAGTTTAACGTTATCGTATAACGATAAACAACTTGAACATGCGGCACTATCGGGAGAGAACGGCGTCATAGGACAAATCCGTCGATTCCCGGCTGACCAATCGCATCGCCAGCTCAACCGTCTTCGGCAGATACACCTCGTTTTTGGTTATGCGCGAAATCATGATTTCCGCCGCCTGACGGCCAATCTCATAGGTTGGCTGCGCGACCACCGTAAGCGTTGGACGTGCGATCGATGCCCATTCCGGATCGTCAAACCCGATCAGCAGCAATTCCCTGGGGACCTGGCATTTCAGTTCGTGTACGGCCTTTAGTGCTGACAGCGAAAGCTTGCCATTGCCCAGAATCAATCCGATCCGTTCGCCTGCCTCCCTATTGGTGACCAGGTCCTTGATATGTTCCGTCACCAACTCCTGGCGGTAGCTGTGAATAATCTTGAGTGACGTGCGGACATCGTGCAGGGCCCGGGCAAACTGTTCGAATGCGACGACCCGCTCATATCGGGGACTGATCCCTTCCGGATGGGCGATCAACAGGGAAATGTGATTGCACTGCTTCTCTTGCAAGTGGCTGATCGCCAAATGCATGCCCTGCACATTATTGGTCGTAACCGTGTCAAACGGCATTTCCGGCAGTTTCCGGTCGATCAGAAGGACGGGAATCGACTTGGACAAGCGGAACAACAAGTCGTTGTTTTTGCCTGTAGAATTGATGATCAAGCCGTCGATTTGCCGCGAATCCAGCATTCTCAGGCACTCGCTCTCCTTTTCCGGATCTTCGTTGGCATTGCAGACCATCAAGCTGTAGCCCAGCTTGGCGCAAGTCTCCTCAAATCCCTGGATGACGGAAACCGAGTAGGGATTGCTGATGTCCGCGACGACAAAACCGATCGTGTTGCTGCGTTCATTGCGCAGTCCCCTGGCCAACTGATTCGGTTTAAAATCGAGCATCTCGATCGAATGCCGAATCCGCTCCCGGGTATCGCTGCTCATCGCTTCATATCTCCCGTTGAGGTACCGGGAGATGGTGGTGGTCGAGACACCGGCGTGTTCGGCGACATCTTTAATCGTCGTTTTGGAAGTCTTCCTGCGCATTTGTTCCCCCCTTTTGGTTAAACGATACCGTGCAACGATTGCCTAACGAATGTTTGTCAGATTACCTCCTCATCAATGATGAGGAGGATAGCCTAATTATATGCAAACACTTTCGCCGTTTCAATATATTTTCTATTATGAGAAAAATATTTTTTTGTTGGTTTATCGATACACTTTGCACATCTAGCGGGGACAGGGGCCACACCTTGCCATGTTGACACCTGCACCCACCGGCAACAATGGGAGCAGGTATACATAAAGATGTTACTTTACGGTCTGACGTTGCTGCTCAATATCCTCAATCAAGGCTTCCATATGCTGGGACATGAGCTTGGCCGCTTCTTCAGAATCTTGCTCGACAATCGCCTCCACGATCGCGTGGTGATGCACTCCGTAATCACAGCCGCGATTGCGGGTGACCAGGTTTTTGAAGCTCCCCTCCAGCTTTTGGTTCTCAAAAATCAAAATATCTACGGCAGCTATAATAAAGCGGTTTTGGGATGCCTCGCTTATCTTCCGATGAAAATCAAATGCATGGAACGTAGGATCCATCTGCTCCGAAACACACTGCTCATGGAGCTTCAACAGGTTTTTTAATTCTTCAATATGCTCAGGCGTTCTCCGCAAAGCTGCCAAATAAGCCCCTTCACACTCCAGGGCCTTTCTCGCTTTGAGCAGATCGATCAGCTCCTGGATATCGTGGGGCTGGGCCGCGCTGATCAACTGCTTGTGATAGCGCATCCGCTCAAGCTCTTCCGTCAGGTGGTCGATATAGGTTTGGCCTTCTTCGGTCAGCACTCTTCCCTGACTCTCGATGAGCCTTGTCAGGTTTCGGCTGTCGAGGGTTTTCAGCATTCGCCCGATGGTGGCCGTGCTCGCTTTGATCTGATGTTGGGCAAGCATGGTTTGCAGCACCCAAGATCCCACCGGTTCCGTCTTATGACTCAGGTGTTTCAAAATGAGATATTCGGTAAGTTCCGCTTTGCTTTGGAACAACTCCATCTCTATGTTGAAAAAATCATCCGTGATATTCTCTTTGTTCATTCCGTCCAACCTCCAGCAACAAGTTCCCACTATTAACTGTTACCAGCATAAGCTTGTCTGACTTCTCGTTGTTTCCTATTCAGAGTAACATGGGAAATGGGTTTCTCCAACATGAACAGCATAATTTAACCAGTTTATACCTCAACCGCACCTTCATGACCTCATTTCCTTAGTCAATTCGATAAATTGGCGCACACAGTATGGCAAATACCTGCCTTTTTTCCAGATCAGACCCAATTCCAGGCCGAGCTCAGATCCTTGCAAAGGAAGGGCGACAACCTCTGGGTTGGCAATCTCCCGGCAAATCTTCTCCGGCAAAAACGTCACTCCCAATCTTGCCTCGACTAATTCGATCAGGAAGTCTTTTTGAGAGCTTTCGCAGACGACCTTTGGCGAGAAGCCGTTTTTTGCGCACTCCTCCAAAATCCGGTCGTGCAGAGAAAAATCCTTGCGGTACAAAATCAACGGCTCATTTTTTACGTCGGAAATGTGCACCATCTGCCTGGCAGCCAGGTCACTATCCCTGTGAACAAGCAGCATTAACGGGTCTTTCAGCAGATTGATCGCTTCCAGGCTGTCGTTTTGAACGGGAGTGCTGCAGATTAATCCGACATCGAGCGAGCCGTCTTCGATTCCCTGCTTGATGGTCTTCGTTCCCACTTCCGTTAAGATGATATCGATGGCCGGATACAGCGCTTTGTACCGGATGATCAATTTCGAGTAAAAGGCCGCTCCGACGATCGGGGGGATCCCGATCCTGATCTCCCCTTTTTTGATTTCCATGATGTCATTCAGCTCTGAGGTGAGATTGTCAAATGACTCGAGAACGTGTTTGGCGTTTACCAGCACCGCTTTTCCTGCATCAGTTAACTCCAGCTGCTTGGTTGAACGATAAAACAGCGGAACGCCCAACTCCTCTTCGATGCTCTTGATCGCCTTGCTGATGGAGGGCTGGGAAATATGCAGGGCAGAGGCAGCTTTTGAGAAGCTTAAATGCTTCGCCACCTCCGAAAAATACGACAGATGTCGAATATCCATAGGAATCCACCTTTATAACGAAAATGCATAATGTTCTTTCTAAATATATATTTTTAACATAGAGAAACCTCATGTACAATGAAAAAAAGTCCGTAACAGCGCTATTCTGCACCTTTTCCAAGAGACGAAGGAGGAGAGAACAGATGGAACAATACGTAACCGCAGGGAATCTTCGCGTGGCATCCGTTCTGTATCAGTTCATCCAAACGGAAGCCCTTCCCGGTACCGGGCTGTCCAGTGAATCATTCTGGTCGGGTTTTGACAAGCTAATCCACGATCTTGCGCCAAAGAACAAGGCCCTCTTGGCCAAACGGGATGAGCTGCAGCAGTTGATCGATCAGTGGCTTCGGGATCACAAAGGAAATTTTCATGCTGACAGGTACAAATCCTTTTTGCAAGAGATCGGGTATCTTGAGCCGGAAGCAGCGGATTTCGAGATTGAAACGCAGGGAATCGATGACGCCATCGCGCTCCAGGCTGGCCCGCAGCTGGTCGTTCCGGTCAATAACGCCCGTTATGCACTCAACGCGGCCAACGCCCGCTGGGGAAGCCTGTACGATGCCCTGTACGGAACCGATGCGATCGACGAAGACGACGGAGCTGAGCGGGGTACTATGTACAATCCGGTTCGCGGGGAGAAGGTTATCGCTTTTGCCAAGGATTTTCTCGATCAATCAGCCCCGCTCCAAGCAGGCTCTCACAAAGAGGCTGTGCAGTATGCGATCGCAAACGGACAGCTGTCTGTCGTCCTTGGCAGCGGCGAGACAACATCGCTGGCGGACCCTTCCCAACTGGCGGGTTACAATGGGGAACCTGCGAATCCCTCGGCCGTTCTGCTGCGCAATAACCGGCTGCACTTTGAAATCCAGATCGACCGCAGCCATCCGATCGGCAAAACAGATCCGGCCGGCGTCAGAGACATCCTCATGGAGGCGGCCGTTACTACGATCATGGACTGCGAGGATTCGGTCGCAGCCGTCGACGCGCAGGACAAGGTATTGGTATACCGCAGCTGGCTGGGATTGATGAAAGGGGATCTGTCGGCGACGTTCTCCAAGGGACAAAAGCAGGTGACGCGGACGCTTCATCCCGACCGGCACTACTTGTCCCCGCGCGGCGAGGAATTGATTCTGCCCGGACGCTCCCTCCTGCTGGTTCGAAACGTCGGCCACTTGATGACCAGCCAGGCCATCCTGGATCAGAACGGACAGGAAGTGCCGGAGGGGATCATGGATGCAGTGATCACCTCCCTGATCGCCATGCACGATCTGCTGCGGAGCGGACGCTTTGTCAACTCCGCCAAAGGCTCCATTTACATCGTCAAACCGAAAATGCACGGATCAGAAGAAGCGGCGTTTGCCAATGAACTCTTTGACCGCGTCGAAGACCTGCTCGGCTTGAAGCGGCATACGCTGAAGATCGGCGTGATGGACGAGGAGCGCCGCACCTCGTTAAACCTGAAAGCCTGCATTTACCAGGTAAAAAATCGCATCGCCTTTATCAATACCGGGTTCCTCGACCGAACGGGCGACGAAATCCATTCATCGATGGAAGCTGGGCCGATGATTCGCAAAAACGAGATGAAAACCACCAGATGGCTGCAAAGCTACGAACAGTCAAACGTCAGTGTGGGACTCGCTTGCGGCTTGCAGGGCCGGGCCCAGATCGGCAAAGGCATGTGGGCGATGCCGGACCTGATGAAAGAAATGCTGAAGCAAAAAAGCGGCCATCTGATGGCAGGCGGCAATACGGCTTGGGTGCCCTCCCCTACGGCGGCCACCTTGCATGCCCTGCATTACCACCAAATCGATGTAACCGAGGTGCAAAACAAACTGAAGGAAACGATTCGGGATTACCGGGACGATATCCTGGACATTCCAGTCGCCGCCACACCGCAGTGGACACCGGAGGAAATCCAGCAGGAGCTGGACAACAACGCCCAAGGCATCCTGGGTTACGTGGTTCGCTGGGTAGAGCAGGGAATCGGCTGTTCCAAGGTGCCGGATATTCACAACATCGGGCTGATGGAAGACCGGGCTACCCTGCGCATTTCCAGCCAGCACATGGCGAACTGGCTTCGCCACGGAATTGTCAGCGAAGAACAGGTCCTCGCGACCATGAAGAACATGGCAAAGGTGGTAGACCAGCAAAACGCCGGGGACCCTGCATACACCCCTATGGCTGATGATTTTGAGCAGTCCACGGCCTTCCAGGCGGCTGTTGAACTGGTACTGAAAGGCTGTGAGCAGCCGAACGGCTACACCGAGCCTATCCTGCACCGCAAACGGATAGAGTACAAGGCCAAGCAAACGGCGCAAAAAGCCTGATGAATCAAATGAAACCAGCATGTTTCGGAATTGCCGAAGCGTGCTGGTTTTTTTGTGCTGCATTTAGATGCGAAACGGTCATTTACCCAGGATGTATCGCCTTTACTCCCCTAATCCTGAGACATACCCGATTGATATCTGATCAATGGGGGATGTGTTTTTATGGCGATTCGCCCGCTTTGCCGCAGATTTGCGGCGATCCTTAATGCGATGCCGACCGTGGTAGATGGTGTTTGTACCGCTCAGGCTCTTCGTACCAACTGCCAGAGCAGTAAGAGATGCTAAATCGGTGCAGACGAAAAGAATTGTACGGCCTATTGTTTGCCGGAGATAAAGAGGGGGCGGTCAGAGACCGCCTTTTTTATGGGCATATTATCTCCGTGATGGCAGCATGGGGCAATCCCTCCCTGTTTTTTGACCGCTGAGTGAACTACCCACCACTTAAAACCTAACGGTTTCTGAAATGGGGGCTTCTCGACTTATCGTTGCTTTTAGTAGCCAACGAAAACTGACCGAG